>JBAVAV010000517.1:0-17687 GCA_049585895.1 Candidatus Sulfotelmatobacter sp.
TTCAGCGGTACTGGCTTCGCGGTGAAGGTGGTACCGGGGGCGGTCAGCGAGGCTCACCTTCGGTTCACCCGAACGGGTAAATACCAGACGCCCTGCAGCGAGTTTTGCGGCGCCGGACACTACGCCATGCGGTCCGAGTTGATGGCCGTGCCTCGCGATCAGTTTCCAGCTTTGCGGCGCGGAGAAAGGTTGAACTGTGCAGCGCAATAGCCGGTGCTCTCCTTTCCGCAAAAGATTTTGGATGCTCGCTGTCACGATTGCTCTGGGGCTTGTTCTCGGGCTTACCCCGAGTGCGCTCTTACTTCAGGCGCAAGACAATCCTCCAGATCGAATCCCCTCCTATGTCGCTTGGACAGACGAAACAATTGCCGCGGCCTCGGCAGGCAATGCCTTTCGGGGAATGCTTCTGGCGAAGCGCTGTGAGCACTGCCATGGCTCGGAAGGTTTCAGCAGCACTGCGTCAGTTCCAAACCTGGCAGGCCTGGACAAGCTGGCGACCTGGAAGGAACTGCAAGACTTTCGCAGCCACAAGCGGCGGTCACGCACGATGGAGCCGATCGCGGTCTCCCTTTCGTACCGAGATCTAGCTGACGTTGTTTCTTATTACGCGATGCTGCCCGTCTTTTCCGATCCTCAGGACAACCGTAGCTTTCCTCAGCCGCCGCCCGACGCCAGCCATGCCGCAATCGCATTGCATCTGATTTCGTTTGGAGACGGTCAGCGTGGTATCCCGCCGTGCCAGGCGTGTCACGGTCCGGTTGCCTATCGTACCGGAGTTCCATCCCTTGAAAACCAGAACGCCGACTACGTTCTGAACCAGCTCGAAGCATTCGCGGACCATACTCGTGCCAATGACATCAACATGCCGATGCGTACCATTGCGGCGCAGTTGACAAAGGACGAAAGGCACGCCCTCGCGGAATATTACGGCTCGGGACGGGGCCTGCTTCCTCCTAGCTCAACCGCGCCGAGGTAGCAGCAATCTGCGCCGGTCCGGCGAGCGTTGCTCGAACTACTCACGGTATGCGAGCGCTCTAGCGCGCCGCGATAAAGGAACTGAATGGCGGCAGCTAGACCCGTGCCTCCGGCGGTTGCGAAAAACCCTGATCCGCCGTACTATGTGCGCTCAGGTTTGCAGCCAGACCACGCGGCGACCGGCGTTCGAATAACCGATTTTCATCCCGCTGAAGCGGTCTCACCTGAAAAACGGGGCCCTCCCTCCCAATTGTTCTAGCATCCGAAAGGACATTTTCATGTTCTGCCCGGCATGTGGCGCAAAGGTTGAGAGCGGCGCGACCTTCTGCCGCCTGTGCGGCAAGCCGCAGTTTGCGCACGCGAACGCGCAAGCGCCACCCGCGCCTGCGGGGACGCCGTCAGCAAATCTACAGCCCGCGCAGAGACCCACACCGCCAGCGGCGATTGCACAGCACGCGCGCAATCACAGCCCTGCTCACCTGGTGCAATCGCTGGAAGACCGCCTGCGGCGTCTGGCGGGCACAGAAAAGCTGGAAGGCTTCAGCTTGCCGGAAATGTTCTCGGAAGTTTTTAAAAAACATTCCCCGGCTGAATTGGATGAATATTTTGTCACGGGAACGGCACGTACCACTCCCCGCATCGAAGACGTTCCGGCCGGCTGGCCCAAGCCCTGGTTCTTCTTTCGTGTGCTGATTTTTGTAGTTGGCATCTACCTCCTGTTCGACTACATCATTCAGGAATTTGGCAATCCGAACGCCATCCCCGGACTGTTGTTCATGGGCAGCCTGGCAGTACCGCTGACTGTGCTGGTGCTGTTTTTCGAGCTGAATGTCACGCGCGATGTGTCGTTCGTTGGAGTCCTCTCTTTGTTCGCGTCCGGCGCCATCGTTGGGTTTATCTTTACTCACTTTCTCTCCAGCGTTTTGAGTTCGTCGCTTTCGTGGATGGGAGCCTCGGTGGCGGGAATCATCGAGGAAATTGCCAAACTCCTGGCGGTCTGCGTCATCGTCGGCCGCCGCAGACACCGTTTCATTCTGAACGGGATCCTATTTGGCGCAGCGGTGGGCGCGGGATTCGCCGTCTTCGAGAGTATGGGCTATGCCTTTGTGAACTTTCGCGATAGCTTCCTCATCGCCGCGGTTGCGCAGATTCGTCACGCAATCAGCAATTCCCCAGGCGCCACCGTCCCCGGCATCATGAACTATCTGCTTAACATCATGAACGATCCGAAAGGTTTTATTCCCGACAAGGATGCCCTCAACAATATGATCAGCCTGATTCAGTTGAGGGCCTGGCTGTCACCGTTCGGGCACGTTGCCTGGACGGCTATCGCAGCCGGCGGCTTGTGGCGCGTGAAAGGCAATCGCGATCTTGAAATGCGCATGTTCTTTCAACCCCAGTTTCTGCGGGTGTTTTCGATACCGGTGGTGCTGCACATGGCCTGGGATATGCCCTGGGAACGCTTCACGGCAATGTTTCTCAATACCAATAACCCGCCGGAATGGCCCGCGCACCTGGTGCGCCTGGGCCTGGGACTGATCGGGTGGTTTATCCTGCTCGGCTTAGTGCAGCAGGGACTGCACCAGGTGAAGGACGAGCAGATCGCTCACGCTCGAGTGGCACTGGAGCAGGCGAAAGCCGTGGTGCCGGGGACGGCGGAGCCAATGACAGCTCCGGTAGTGAACTGAAGCGGTGGACGAGATGCTTAACGCAACTCTTCCATCGCCGCTTCAAGCACTTCTTTGCCAGGCCTGGTCATCGACTCCGGTAACGTGGCCAGCGGTTGATCCACCATATTCAGCATGGCGATGAAGTTCGGCGCCTCGGTGTTCACGTAGAACACCCCCGTCAGCACCTGCCCTTTGTCGTGCGCTTCGGTCAGACGAGTAATGGCGCGAATCTTGTCGGCCGGATCGTAGTCTTCCTCGAGCTTGCGCAGTTGCAAATGTGAGCCGTCGTGCATGGTCACATTCAGCGTTGTCCCCGGATCGTACTCAACGCTGATATCTTCAAAGTGGGGTACGAAGCTGACCTCCTGCAAGGTCTCCTCATGTTCCTTCACGTACTTGTAAGACTTGGTCGAGCCTTCGTGATCGTTGAAAGTCACGCAAGGCGACACAACGTCGAGCATGACCGTTCCCTTGTGCGCGATCGCCGCCTTCAGCATGGCACCCAGTTGGCGCTTGTCGCCGGAGAACGAGCGGCCCACGAAGGTCGCGCCCAGTTGAATCGCCAGCGCGCAGGTATCAATCGGCGGGAGATCATTCAAGACGCCGGACTTCAGCTTCGAGCCGAGATCGGCGGTGGCGGAGAACTGGCCCTTGGTGAGTCCGTACACTCCGTTGTCCTCGATGATGTAGATGATCGGCAGGTTGCGCCGCATGAGATGAACGAATTGGCCGACGCCGATCGAGGCAGTATCGCCGTCGCCGCTGACGCCAATGCAAATCAGGCGGCGATTCGCGAGCATGGCTCCGGTGGCGACCGATGGCATGCGGCCGTGAACCGCATTGAAACTGTGCGAACGATTCAGGAAATAGGCCGGAGTCTTTGAAGAACAACCGATGCCGCTGGGCTTGATGACGAACTCCGGCTCGACACCCATTTCGTACATGGCCTCGATGATGCGCTCGGAAATCGCATTGTGACCGCAACCGGCGCACAAGGTCGTCTTACCGCCCTTGTATTCCATGACGGTAAGGCCGATGTGGTTTGTTTTCGGTTCGGCAGTAGGAGTGGTCGCCATCTATTTGCCCTCCATCGTGGTCAGCTCGTCAGTGATGGACCGCGCGTCCAGCGGCAGCCCGGTAATATGCGCGATGCTGCGCAATCGCACGATCAATTCCGGCTTCAGGTCCAGCTTGAGCAGCGTGAGCATTTGCGCGTCACGGTTTTGCTCGACCACGTAGACGCGCTCGTGCTGCTCGATGAACTCGTGCACCTCGCGCGTGAATGGATACGCCCGCAGCCGCAGGTAGTCGGTCTCAATGCTGTACTCGTCGCGTAACTGGTCGCGGCTTTCGGTGATGCCCCAGTGCGACGTGCCGAAGCCGATAATGCCAAGTTTCGCGTTGCGGCCTTTCGTGATCTCAGGCCGTGGCACGAACGACCGCGCGGTTTCAAATTTACGGTTCAGCCGCTCCATGTTTTTTTCGAAATCATCGGCGCGCTCGCTGTATTGCGCCTTCTCGTTGTGGCCACTGCCTCGGGCAAAGTACGCTGCTGCGGGATGCGACGTTCCCGGCAAAGTGCGATAGCCGATACCATCGCCGTCGATATCTTTGTAGCGGGCAAACCCGCCCAGCCGGTCCAGATCTTCCTTGCCGAGCACTTTGCCACGCTGAATCGGCGTGGTGGGATATTCGAAGGGATCGGACATCCAGTTGTTCATGCCCAGATCCAAATCGGACATGACGAATACCAACGTCTGAAACTGCTCTGCCAGATTGAAAGCCTCGGTCGCCATGGTGAAGCACTCTGCCACTGAGGATGGAATCAGCATGATGTGCTTGGTGTCACCGTGGGAGAGGAATGCGGTGGAAAGAAGATCGCCCTGCGAGGTGCGTGTTGGCAGGCCTGTGGATGGGCCTACGCGCTGGATGTCCCAGATCACGCCCGGAACTTCGACGTAGTAGGCCAGTCCCGCAAATTCCGACATCAGAGAAATGCCCGGACCCGCCGTCGCCGTCATGCTTCGAGCGCCCGCCCAGCCTGCGCCGATCACCATGCCGATCGCGGCCAGCTCATCTTCGGCCTGCACAATCGCAAATGTCGCTTTGCCGTCGGGCCCGATGCGGTACTCCTTCATGTAATCGATCATCGTTTCAACCAGCGACGACGACGGCGTGATGGGGTACCACGTCACGACCGTACAGCCGGCAAACATACAACCCAGCGCTGCAGCCGAGTTTCCGTCAATGATGATCTTGCCGGCGGTCTTGTCCATCCGTTCGATGTAGAACGCCCCGCGCTTTTCCAGATTCGCCTTGGCATAATCGAATCCGGCCTGGGCCGCGGACAGATTCAGATTGGCCGCCTTGACTTTTTTGGCAAACTGTTTGCGGATGGCCTTTTCCACCTCGCCCATATCGATTTCAAGCAGCTTGGCGACCACACCCACGTAAACCATGTTCTTGACCAGTTTGCGCAGCTTGGCTTCCGGGCAAACGGCAGCAACGATCTTGTCGTAGGGCACAGAGTAGAAGATCAGATCGTCGCGCAGCTTGTGCAAGGCCAGAGGTTCGTCGTAGAGAACCGAAGCTCCCGGAGCCAGCGACATGGCGTCTTCCTGCGCCGTCTCCGGGTTCATCGCGACCAGAAAATCGATTTCCTTCTTGCGCCCGATGTAGCCGTGCTTGTTGGCGCGAATCGTATACCAGGTCGGCAACCCGGCAATGTTTGAGGGAAACATGTTCTTGCCCGAAACGGGCACGCCCATCTGGAAGATACTGCGCAACAACACGGTATTCGAACTCTGCGAGCCGGATCCGTTCACCGTCGCGACTTGAATACTCATGTCGTTGACGATGAGCCTGCGCCCCAGTTGCCCGCCCGCTTCCTGGGGCACGACATCGGTAGTGGCCATCCTTACCTTCCTTTGATTGAGAGGCGGACAAGTCCGCCCTGAAATCCCGTGAATGCACGAGGGGGGAACCTATGATTATACGGCTGCGGCGCAGCCGCCGCCATGTGGAATCCCCGGCCGATGCCGGAGGGAACCTGGTTTAAAACGGGGATGACAATTGCGCGCAGAGGAATGGCGGCTCAGGACTCGCGGAAGAACTGGGCGATTCTGCGGAATTTATCATATCGCGATACGAGCAACTGGGGAGCCGGGATTTTCTTAAGCTCGGCGTAGTGTTTCTGCAAGCTGGAGTCGAGCAGGCTTGCCGCCATCTCGGGATCGGCGTGCGCCCCGCCTTCCGGCTCCGGCACGATGTCGTCGATGCATCCCAGCTCAGAAAGATCCGTGGCGGTGATGTGCATGGCTTCCGCGGCCAGTCTTCTCTTGGTGGAATCCCGCCACATAATGGCGGCGCAGGCCTCCGGAGAAATGACCGAATAGATCGCATTCTCCATCATAAGCACACGATCTGCTACGGCAATTGCCAGCGCGCCTCCCGATCCGCCTTCGCCGGTGATGGCAGCGATGATGGGAACTTCGAGCTGAGACATCTCGCGCAGATTGTAGGCGATGGCTTCGGCCTGCCCGCGCTCTTCCGCGCCCACGCCGGGATTCGCCCCGGTAACATCCACCAGGGAAAAGATGGGCCGGGAAAACTTCTCTGCAATTTTCATCACGCGCAGCGATTTGCGATAGCCTTCCGGGTTGGGCAAACCGAAGTTGCGCTGCATTCTCTGCTTGGTGTCGCGTCCCTTCTCCGTGCCCACGACGATCACCTCATCGCCGTGAAAGCGTGCCATGCCGCACACCATCGCGGGATCGTCGCCAAAACGGCGGTCGCCGTGAATCTCACTCCAATCAGGGAAGATACGTTCGATGTAATCCAGGGTATGAGGGCGTTGGGGATGCCGCGCCAGCTCTGTCTTCTGCATCGCGCTGCTGCTGGCTAATTGCTTGCGCAGCGTTTCGACGCGATCCTGCAGTTGTGCCAGTTGGCGCCGCGTGGCCTCGTCCTGGCCTGCCGCCGACTCGATCTGCGCCACCTGCCGCTCGATCTCATGAAGTTCCTGCTGCGCTTTTTGGGTCGCTTCCATGCTTGATGGTTCTTAGTTGATTACGCGAACACTGCCCCGCCCGCATAACTGCTCGACGCGTGCGATGAAATTGCGATCTGGCAGCACATTATAGCCTTCCGCTTCCATCACCACCATGAAATCGCCCTGTCGTTCCACGTCGAACAACACTTTGGCCTCGCCTTTTCGCTCCACAAACAGTGTGTGCAGGTCGTCGACGGTGACTTCAGCTGCGCCTTCCAGCGGCACGCGGATGCGAATTGCCCGCGGAAGTGGCACTCTGGCTTCTTCGAGTGGCATGATTTCCGCCGCAGTGATCTTTGGATTGGCCCCTTCTTCGATTCGCACTCCGGCCCTCACCAACACCGGAACTTCTAGTTTGACTCGGTCGCCAAGCCGTTTGAATGCCTCTGGAAAGACGATCATATCGATCGTGCCCGACATGTCCTCGAGTGTGGCCTGAGCGTAGAAATCACCGCGCTTCGATTTAAGTACCCGCAGGTTGCTGATGATGCCGGCAGTGGCAATGGTCTCGTCCTTGCCGGTGGAATGCTTCATCGCGGCCAGCTCCTCGGTATTCAGCGCCTGCAGATCCTGCAGCTTGTCTTTGTACTTGTCGAGCGGATGCCCGGTGATGAAGAATCCCAGGATTTCCTTCTCCGCGGCCAGGCGTGTGTGTTCGTCCCAGTCAGGAACGCTGGGCAGCTTATCGTTGTTTGTTTCTGTCTCTTCCTGCTGGAACACGCCGAACAATCCGTGCTGGCCGGATTCCGCGTCGCGCTGGGATTTCTGGGCGCGATCCATCGCTTTATCGAGTACTTCCATCAATTGCGCGCGCCTTCCGAGCGAGTCCATAGCGCCGCTCTTAATAAGCGACTCCAGCACACGCTTGTTGAGCAGGCGAAGATTGACGTTCTCACAAAATTCGTAAAGAGAGCGGAATTGACCCAGCTTCTTGCGTCCGGCAACGATCGACTCGATCGCGTTGCCGCCGACATTCTTCACTGCCGCCAGCCCAAAGCGAATTGCCTCTCCGTGCGGCGTGAAGTTTGCGTCCGACACGTTGATGTCCGGGGCTTCGACCGCGATGCCCATCTCGCGGCATTCGTTGATGTACTTGACCACATCGTCGGTGCTGCCCGTGACCGAGGTCAGCAGAGCCGCCATGAACTCCACGGGATAGTGGGTCTTCAAGTACGCCGTGTGATAGGCCAGCAACGCATACGCGGCAGAGTGCGATTTGTTGAATCCGTATCCCGCAAACTGCGCCATGAGATCGAAAATCTTCTCGATCTTCTTCGGTGGAAACCTCCGTTGCGCGGCGCCCTCCACGAAACGCTCGCGCTGCAGGGCCATTTCTTCCGGCTTCTTTTTGCCCATGGCGCGCCGAAGCAGGTCGGCTTCTCCGAGGGAATACCCCGCCAGGCGATTGGCGATCTGCATCACTTGTTCCTGATACACGATCACGCCCAGCGTTTCCTCCAGAATCTCCTTCAGTTCCGGTAGTTCGTATTCAACCCACTTGCGTCCGTGCTTGCGGTCGATAAAGTCGTCGATCATTCCACCCTGGATCGGCCCCGGCCGATAGAGTGCGTTGAGAGCGGTCAGGTCTTCGATGGAATTGGGCTGGTATTTTCTGAGCACGTCGCGCATGCCGTGCGATTCAAACTGGAAGACGCCAGAGGTCAATCCTTTGTGGAACACCTTCTCGTAGGTTTCGTTGTCTTCCAGATGAAGCACGTCGAGATTCAGGGTCGTTCCGCGGGTTTGTTCAATCAGCTTCAGCGCGTCGGTGAGAATCGTCAACGTGGTCAGACCTAGAAAATCCATCTTCAGCAGGCCCATTTTCTCGATAGCGACCATGTCGAAGGCGGTGACGATTTCGTCGTTCTTCGTCTTGTGCAACGGGACCAGTTCGGTGAGCGGTTTTGGAGAAATAACCACGCCGGCCGCGTGAACTCCGGAATTGCGAACCAAACCCTCAAGTTTTTTCGCCGTTTGGATCAGCTCGCGAATCTGACCGTCTTTCTCGATGGCCTCCCGCAGTTGAGGTGAGCTCTCGACCGCCTGCTCGATGGTGATGTTGAGCTGCGTGGGCACCATCTTGGCGATGCGATCGACATCGCTGTAGGGGATGTCCATCGCGCGGCCTACATCTTTGATCGCCGCTTTGGCGGCCATGGTTCCAAAGGTGATGATCTGTGCAACATTGTCCCGGCCGTACTTTCGCGTTACGTATTCGATCACCTCACCGCGGCGGTTCATGCAGAAGTCGATATCGATATCCGGCAGTGACACCCGCTCGGGATTCAGGAACCGCTCAAAGAGCAGTTCGTGCTGCAGCGGGTCGAGATCGGTAATGCCGAGCGCGTAGGAGACCAGCGAACCCGCCGCCGATCCGCGGCCCGGCCCCACAGGAATCGTGCGCTCTTTGGCGTAGCGGATGAAATCCCATACGATCAGAAAATATCCCGCGAACTTCATCTGCTGGATGATTGCCAGCTCGCGCTCCAGCCGCTGCTCGTAGTCGGTGAGCGAATGTTTGAGTCTTCCGTTCTCTGACAATGGACGCAGCATATCCAGCCGTCGCGCGAAACCCTCGCGGGTTACATGAACGAAGTAGCTATCGAGCGTATAGCCCGGCGGCACGTCGAACTGCGGAAACGGCGTTGCCACTTTCTCCATCCGCAGGTTGCAGCGCTCCGCGATGTCGAGCGTTCTCGAGACGACATCGGGCGAGTCTTTGAACACGCGAGACATTTCGTCGTGATTCTTGACGAAGAATTGCGTGCCTTCAAACTTCATGCGAGCGGTGTCGTGAATCGACTTGCCGGTCTGGATGCACACCATCACATCCTGGGCGTGGGCGTCTTCCTCGCACAGGTAGTGGCTGTCATTGGTGGCGACGAGGGGCATGCCGAGATCTTTCTCCAGCTGAAAGAGGCCGGGATGAATCTTGTGCTCCATCGCCAGCCCCTGATCCTGAATCTCGAGGAAGAAGTTTCCTGGGCCGAAAATATCGCGAAACGTCCCGGCAGCGCTACGAGCGGCTTCGTAGTTCCCTTCCATCAAACGTTCTGCGACCTCACCCTTGAGGCAGCCGGAAAGCCCGATCAATCCACGTGAGTGCTCGGCCAGGAATTTCTTGCTCACGCGGGGCTTGTAATAGAAGCCGTGCAGCGAAGCTTCCGAAGTGATCTTGACCAGATTGCGGTAGCCTTCCTCGTTTTCCGCCAACACGAGGAGGTGGTTGTAAGTGTCGCCCTCGGGCGGGGTGCGCTCAATGTTGTGATCGTCTTTCTTGCAGACATAAAGCTCGCAGCCGACAATGGGCTTAACGTCGTATTTGTGCGCCGCGTTCACGAAGTGAACCGCGCCAAAAATGTTGCCGTGGTCGGTCATGGCCACGGCGGGCATGCCCAGCTCCTTCACGCGCTGGCAGAGTTTTTCGACGTCGCAGGCGCCGTCAAGCAAGGAATAGTCGGTGTGCAGGTGCAGGTGAACGAATTGGGACATGGGCTCAGTGCGATTCTACGTTAAGGAAAAGCCGGGAGACGTGCGGAGTTTTGCACAGAGCGAATTCGGCGATACTTCGCTCGAGAACGCTACTGTCCTTCATTCCCGCCGGGCAGGCGAAAGTCCACCCCGCGTTCGTCGTTTGCCTTGGTTGTGGCAGCGATGTCGAGATCGGCCAGGAGGATCTTCTCTGTACGTTGGGGCGCGAAGTTCCACAGCGTCTGCCCTACGATGGCGTAATTCTGAACTTCCTTCTTGTGCTGATCGCGGAATACCAGCAGCGTGGCTGGCGCAGCTTCCGTGCGTTCTTCCTGATGCGGCGGAGGCGGAGCCGACCGCGCATACAGATCCTGATCCTGCTCGTTACGCATGCGCTGTTCTTCCAGGCTTTGCGCGTTCATCTCATTGGCCAGACCGATTTCCTGCTGCCGATCCGGGTCATAGGACGAACCCGAATCCCACCACCAAGGATCATAGTAGCCGCCCCAGACTGGCCATCCCCATCCGCGGCGGCCGCGGAAAGCGAAGTCACGGAAGATCGGTCGGCGAAAGCGATTGAAATTACGGAAGGAATTTCGCGACGAAAGACCCCGCCTAGGGAAGGCTGGACCTCGGTTGAACCCGTGCGTTGCGGAACCTGCGCCGGAATGCATCCCGCCGATAGCCTGGCCACCAGAAGCGTGTCCCCCGAAACTACCGTGAGCAGCCATTCCGCCGCCGTGTCCGCCGGCGGAAAAATGGCCTCCGCCACGTTGCGCCATTACAGGCAATAGCGCCAGCATCAGGAGCCAGGCCACCGTGGGAAGGCGTCTCATAGCCCTATTATAGACCTGTTTGGAGTGGCCGAATTCCAGAAAATCGGGGTCCGCTTTCGGAAACGGACAACTACTTCTTCTTTTTCTTGGCCTTGGTTTTACCTTTGCTCTTGCCCTTCTTGGGCATGGGCTTCTTCTTTTTTGCAGGTCTGGCGGGACGTTTCGCAGCCGGACGGCTGACGGACTTCGGCGGCTTGTGGGTTGCCGCGGTTGCCGGTTTAACAGCCGATTTAGCAGCAGGAGGCGGCGGCGTGAGCACAGCCTTTGCCTTCTTTCCTTTTCCGGCGACGGCTGGGACAGCAATCGGAACCGCAGCCGCCGCCTTGCCTCGGCCGCGCTTGGGTGGCGGCGGTGGTGGCGGCGGCGGCGGAGCAAACGGCTTCAGAAACTTCAAGGTCTCGGTACGCGAGCGCAGTTTTCCGTCGAGCAGCAACATAAAAACGTCTCGCGCGATCTTCGGGTATTCCGGAAGCTGCGGAGTAATTAGCAATTCCGTCATCTCGGGCAGAGGGATCCTCTGCTGCACCTGACGCCATTTGGTAAAGAAATTTCTGATCTTCTGCACCACCGCCTGCTGCCGTGCAGTTACGGCCAGAAACAGAATCATTTCCGGACGCGCCGAAGACAGCAATTGCCAGGTCCGCGACGGCGTGGCGCCTTCTTTTCCCGTAAGGCGCTTGGCCAGTTCTTTGGCATGGTCTTCAATGTCCCGCCAAGCCTCGACCAGATCCTTGCGCGGAATCTGCCGCCGCAAGTCGGAGACTTCCTTGCCAGAAAGGCGCGCAGTCAGAAAATGCATAACCGCCGGCGAGGGATCGGGCGTATATCCCAAATCCACCATCTGCTGGCGCGTTTTCATCAACTGGCTGAGTCCTGCGGTATCCACCTTGGCCGACGTCCAGTGGGCATGCAACACCTTGAGCCAGCCTTCTTTTTCCAGCGCGCGCACTACATTCAGGGGATCGTCTTCATGGGCCAGTTGCGCCATCTCGTGTCCCACGGCGCTACGCGCAATGTGATCGATGTAACGGTTTTCTTTAGCCGAGTCGTAACGCTGCTGCGTACGCTCCTCCAGCGGCCAATGGAAGCGCGCCGCAAAGCGCGTGGCGCGAATCAGCCGCGAAGGATCTTCCACAAACGAGTAGTTGTGCAGAATGCGAAGCAGTTTGGCCTCGATGTCGGCCACTCCGTTGAAGGGATCGAGAAGCAACCCGCGCGAGCCCTCGTTCAGCGAGAGCGCCATGGCGTTGACCGTGAAGTCGCGCCGGCGCAGATCCTCCTGAATGCTTGCCGGGGTGACTTGCGGCGGCCTGCCGACTTTCTCGTAGTGTTCGGTGCGCGCCATGCCGATCTCGCCGCGGACATTGCCCGGCAGCACCAGATACAGGGTGCGCACGTCGTCCTCGACGCCGGCGATCTGAGCGCCCGCCCGCTCGATCTCCTTCTGCAACTTGAGGGGATTGCCCTGGACGGTAAAATCCAAGTCGCGAATGGTAAAGCCGCTGATGATGTCGCGAATGGCGCCGCCGGTAAGGTAGAGGGTGATTCCGGCGGTCCGGGCTACTTCCTGGACCAGGTTGACGCCCTTCAGTTGCTCCGGCGTCAGCCGGATTTCCATCGTGTAAATGTAGTCAGCCATTCGCTTTCAAGCGGCCTTCGAGCCTCAGGTCTTGCAAACTCCATGGCCGGACCGGGCAGGGTCCGCCGGATATTTCCACAAGATTTCCACAGGCTGGCGCAGCTAGGGGCGCGCCAATCGCGCGCCACACACTATACAAGCCCCTCAATATAAAGCAGTTAGTCGGGCACTGACGATTCCCGCGACAACCTAAAGGAATAACACAACGTTTACGATTTGGCTACTGCCATCGTGGATTCCGCGAGATTTCGCAGAAATAGTGCGAGAATCACGGAGCGAACTTCAGACCTCAGCCCTCGGACTTCAGCCATACCGCGAAGCTTCGCTGATGAAACATAGCCGCACCGGATCGCTTTTGCTGAAGTCCAAAGTCTGATGTCCGAAGTCCGAACCCATGCCCTCAACCCATAAGAAAGTCGTTGTCCGCAAGATGGACCGGGACTCGGTCTCCGGCTACGTGGGGGCGGAATTCGTCAACGAAGGCAAGCTCGAATTGCTGAACACCGCCGGGAATGTGGTCGCCATCGATCTGCGCGAGATCAAGGGCGTCTACTTCGTGCGCAAGTTCGGAGACTCCGAATCGCTCACGCGGAAGACGTTCACTTCCCGTCCTCGCGCCGAAGGCCTGTGGGTACGTTTGCGCTTCAAAGACAATGAAATCCTCGAAGGCCTCCTGCCCGCCGACCTCACGCAGAATCTGCCGGAGGGCTTTCTGATCAGTCCGCCGGACCAGCGCTCCAACACGCAGCGCATCTTCGTCCCGCGCAGCGCGCTCGACTCGCTGACCGTGTTAGCAGTGATCGGCGCCGCCCGCCGCCAGCGCCGCCCCACCGACCAGCGCCAGGTGCCCATGTTCGAGGAGTGAGGTAGCCGCGCTCACAATCTTCCATCACGCCGGTAGCCACAGAAAGTCAGCGTGGCGATACTCCTCAAATACATCGACCCATTTTCGTGAGATCGCGGATTGACATCGATACTTCAGCTCCAGAAACAAATTCCAACTGGTCTCCCGGCCCAAATCTGAACACTCGATAAACACGACTGGCCTAGCCGCAGAAATTGTGCGGCGCATCCCGTTCAGTACCGCGCTTTCTGCACCTTCAACGTCGATTTTGACAAACGTAGGGCGGCCAAGTTCGCCGGCGTCAACAAGTTGGTCGATGGCTACGGTCTGGATGCCGAGTTCCGTAGCGCATGGATCATTTCGATGCCATACCAGGCTTGCCGTGGCCAAGTTCTCAGCTATCCGAATCACCGCCTCGCCGGGCTTGTCCGATGCCGCGAATTCGAGCAACTGGACGTTGTTGATCCGATTGACTGCGATGTTTCGTCGAAGGGACGCAATATTTTGCGGAACGGGTTCAAAGGCGACGACGCGACCACTCGCTCCCACTCGCTTGGCAAGTAAGAGTGAGACGTAACCAATGTTTGCCCCGATGTCATACACGGTGTCACCGGCCGCTACGCATTCCCGAATAATCTTTTGCAGGTGGGGCTCGTGAGTTCCAAGCAGATAGCTAAGATGTTCGGCTGGAGAGACGGAAATTCGATAGCCTGACGCAAGTCCTCGAACGATCATCCGCGGCCTGGACTTACGTCCCAGCAGCAGGACAACGCACGACTTGGCCAAGCGCCGAATGGAAGACATGACTTTGCCTGCGTTGTACCATGCGCCGTCGGGAAGTGGCAAACCGTGGCGATTGGCCTTCTGTGGCGACACCCACCGGCGAGTGCTATTATTCCGCGCCCCGGCGGTGAATCCTCTACCTTGGTCGCTCGTTTTTCATCTGGTTTGCGCTTAACGGCACCATAGCTGGGTACTTTTTTTGGCTCCTGTGGCTAACTATCCCCGTGGCTCTCTACCACGCGTTTGAGCCCCCGCGATTGATCTGGGTCGTAGGATGGCAGAAAGGATGTTGGAGAGGACCTACCCGGCGTTGAATGCAGAAAGGCCAGCGTAGATAGCCTGATCTAAGCCATGATCGTGCGAAGCTAGTGGCTCGCGTTCGTTTGTGCCTTGAGATCAGCGTAGAATTCCGCTTGTTCGGTTTCCCAAATGCCCGCCCAGACCGACAACTTCCGCCGCGGTTACATTACGGTGGCCACGCTGTTCGCGTTGGTCGCAGTTGTCCGGGTCCTGTCGAGCTACTCGCGCACCGCACAGGGATTCGATGAACCCTGCCACGTCGCCTCGGCGATCGAACTGTTGGACAAGGGCACATACACGCTCGATCCAGTACATCCGCCCCTGGCGCGTATCGCTATAGGCCTCCCCCTGTACGTTGCTGGGGAACGCTATCCGCGGCTTTCGTCAGCAGATTCCAACAACTATAACGTAGTTGGCGATGCCATTCTGAACCACTCGGAACACTACTTGCGCAACCTGAAGCTTGCCCGTCTGGGAGTTCTTCCGTTCCTACTGCTGGGCAGTGTGGTGGTGCTTCTCTGGACGCGGCGAGAGTACGGAAGCCTCGCGGCAACAGCGGCGGTCGCGCTCTTCACGACGTTGCCTATGGTGCTGGCATTCTCCAGTCTGGCGTACACAGATATCGTCGCTGCGTCAGCACAAGCGGCGGCCTTTTGGGCGTTCGCCACCTGGCTCGACGAGGGCACCAAGCGCTCCGCCGTATGGATGGGAATCGTCGTGGGACTGGCGCTGCTGGCGAAAGCCACGACTTGTATTTTCCTGCCCGCCGCAGCTCTGAGCATGGTGGTGTTGAAATTGGCCATCGGCCGTTTCAAGAAGGCACCACAATCGCTGGCCTTTATACCCGTGACCAGGCAGGTTGCGATTGCAGGCGCAATCGCCATCGCAGGGGTCTGGGCAGGCTACGGGTTCTCAGTTGGCCATGTCCGGGAGAGCATGCAGCTCTACCCAGAGTCTATGCCTTCATTTCAGCATTTTCCCGCGCCGGTCGGGAAAATCGCTCGCCAACTCATCCTTTCCGATCCGAGGGTACCCGCGCCGGCCCTGATAAGAGGGCTGGCAATGGTCTGGGTTCTGAACGACAGCCATCCGCCAGCTTATCTTCTCGGGCATATTCGGCAGGGCGGGTGGTGGTACTTTTTCCTGATAGGTTTGGGGGTAAAGTCACCCATTCCCTTCCTCATTTTGGTTGTTGCCGGTCTGGTTGCGTCTGCAAAGTTCGCCAGCGAGGGACGTTGGACCGCCCTGACCCCGGCTGTGTGCGCCCTCGCGACTCTGCTGGTGACCATGCCGGTGAAATATAACGCCGGAGTGCGGCACGTCCTCGTTGTGTTCCCGCTGTTGGCGATTGTGGCTGGCTATGGTTGTTCCTATCTTTGGAATTCGGCGAAGCATCTCCGAGAATGGCCGTTGGCATGGGGCCGAGCTGCCCTGGTAGCTTTACTGTTTTGGCAATTCGTTGTAACGGTGCGCGCCAGCAGTGACTACATCGCTTACTTCAACCCATTGGCGGGCAGTGATCCCAGCAGGGTTCTTGTTGCTGGCTGCGACCTGGACTGCGGCCAGGATCTCTTTGCCTTGTCCAGCGAGCTTCACGCGCGGGGCGTTTCCCACGCCACCCTCGCGCTCTGGACGAGCGCAGATTTGAGCAAGATGGGGTTCCCGCAATTCGATGTTCCCCATCCCTACCAGCCGGTCACCGGATGGTTTGCCATCAGTTTCCGCGCCCTGCGTTTCGGAGATGTATTTCACAACACCTATCCCCCCGGCGCATTTGCCTGGCTCAGCCGGTATCAACCGGTTGCGCGGGTAGGCAAAACCATTCTGCTTTACCGCATTCCCGAATCACCAGCGGGGAGCAAATCAGAATAGAGGCGCGCTCTGCAGGGTAAGCACGCAGTACGGCGTCCCCCCTCGATCTGCTGCCAGCCCGCCGGAATTCCGGGCGGACAAAACGGACATGAGGACCAACGTCGGCACCCAGTCAAACACCTTCCAATGGGCTGTGACCCGGACTGCAGCCAAACCGGTCACGGGATGGTGGAGGCACGTCGCGGAGCAAATCAAAGGGCGGGCTTATCCTCGGCGCAGAATCTTCGGCGCTCTCCCAAGAATTTCAGGCGCTGCGTTCCAACTCGCCATCTTCTTTCCGGGGCGATCCGGCACTCTTCTCCAGCGATCCTTTGGCGCCTAGATCAATTCTTCCGGGCGTGGGCGGCGCGGCCAGACGGTGACCCAGCCGGATCATCGGCCGCTCGACCAGTTCATAGCTCAAGGTGGCCATAAGCAGAAGCACTGCGAGATTGAGCGGGAATCGCTGCAAGACCGACAACGGATAGGCCGCTCCCTGAATTAGAAACAATTGCTGCCAAAGGTAGAGGCTGTATGAGAGCCGTCCCACCCATTTCATCACGCGATTCTCCAGCAGCCGTCCCACAATTCCGGTTGGGCGCAGAGTTGTTCCCGCAACCAGGGCCGCCAGCAGCATAGACTCCCAAATGCTGTAGGTATGCTTGCGCAGAACTACTTGAAATAAAGCGTACGCAAGCGCGCAGGCCCATAACACCCAGGCGTGGAACTGCCGTTTCAACCACACCCGCCAGCCCGGTTCAACCAGGACCAGCGCGGCCAGGCATCCCAGAAGCAGCCCGTCCAGCCGGACGTCGGTGCGCGAGGGAAACAAAAGGCCGGGCAGGTACCGGTTCACCAACTGATGATGGAACTCCCACGAGCGCCACACAGCGATCGTTATCGCCAGCCCGGCTGCCAGGTAGCGCGCCCGAACCCGTCCCGAAAACGCCAGCATCGCCGGCCATAAGAGATAGAAGTGCTCCTCCACTGCCAGCGACCAGTAGTGAATCGTGTATCCGCCCCAACCCGCGCGGATTGAGTCCGGCGGCAAGTAGTTGCGGAAAAACAATACGCAACTCCACCATTCGAGTGGCGTCGCGATGACGAGTCCGCCCAGCGCCACTAAGGCCAACACTAGCAAGTACGTGAAGGCAGCGGGCAGAATGCGGCAGGCCCGCCGAATATAGAACCCCGTCAGACTGATGCGGCCAAAGTATTGGTCCTCTTCCAGCAGCCGCGAGCAAATCAGGAATCCGCTGATGGCAAA
>JBAVAV010000518.1:0-2063 GCA_049585895.1 Candidatus Sulfotelmatobacter sp.
TTTATCGCCAGCGCGCAGACGAATATCGGCGGCAGTGTTCTGCCAGTGGTCGATCTTTGAGGATATTTGGATCACCACACGTCCCAGGGAGACGTTGGTTGACAAGTTTTGCAGGGTGGTCCGGAGTTGAGCCAGAGCCGCGTCCTTGGCCTGCTTAACTTCGGGATCCGTTTCTGGGATCAGCTTCAGCTGGCCTTCCTGCATCTGCACTCGACGGATAAGATCGGCGCGATTGGTTTCTTCCAGTTCCCTGGTTTCGACTCGCTCAAAAATAGCGCCATAGGGATACGCTTCAGAAGAAAATCCTCCCGCCCGTTTCAAGATCGAACTCAGCCGCTCTCCGGGCAGCAAGCCATAAGTTCCGGGATGCTGCACTTCTCCTTCGACCGAGATGGACGCGCCAACGTCCTGCCACCCGGGCATCTGGCGAACGGTCAGAACGTCTCCATTTCGCAAAGTGGGATCCTTTTCCGGATCTCCAGACAAGGCGGTAGCCAGCGAAACATTCTCCACCACACCCTGGACCTGGCGAGCATCCGTGAGGTAGTGGGTGAGATCGGCCTGACTGGTGTCTGCCCTTCTGGTAAGGCCGCCGGCGACACGGATTAAATCGCCTGCGCGAAGCTCGGCTCCAAGGGGATAGCGTCCCGGATTCGCCACTTCGCCCTGAATCACGACCGTGGCTGGATCAGACTTGCCCAGGTCTTCATGCACCACTATATGATCGTCCGGAGCCAACAGAATGTTGCTCACGGGGTTCCCGCTCTCCGCATCTGTGAGGTTGACACTCAGGACCTGGAGTTGCCCGTCCGCTTGATGATGAAAAACTTGAGCGTCATCGGCCATCGCGTCCCGCGCGAGATTTCCGGCCAGATGGATTGCATCACTGACATGGACCTCTGCGGCCGAATGATAAGTTCCCGGATGACGCACGGCCCCAGTGACCGTCACACTCGGGGGGTTTTCAAAATCGAAACGGCCGAAGATGCGAACCGTGTCCAGCGGGTGCAATAACGGTGAGGCTTCGGGATGCTGCAGGGCTGAAGCCAGGCTGAAACTGAAGACGCTGGGCGCATACGCCGGTGGACTGAGCCGGATGATCTCTGCATAGGCTTGAGCGGCTTCCGGAAGCAGGTCAGAATAAGAGCTCACTAGGTCGCTGACCCGCATGTCCTTGCGGTAGGAGTATGTTCCCGGGCGCAAGACGTGGCCTTGCAGGTAAACGGCGTCCTGGTTAAACGGGGCGATCGGAAAGATGTGAATCAAATCTCCCGGCTGTATTTGAAATGCCGACAGCTGTTGCTCTACCGATTGTTGGTTTGGCCCCTCCGCGACATCCAGGTTCAACATGGTACGGGACTCGTGTTCGACCAGGCGCTGCACCTCGATGTGTTGCAGCGAGGCGGTGGGCAACATGCCGCCGGCCAGATCGAGAACCTGGGACAGAGTTTTCTCTCCGCCCAGTTCGTAAATGGCGGGACGCCGCACCGCGCCTTCAACGGTGACTTGCGGACCGATTGGCGGGACAAGAATCGTGTCGCCATTGTCGACGTGCTGAATTCCAGACTTGATACCCTTCAGGATGAGGTCATAGACATCGACTACCTCCACCAGGTTATTGCCGTGCATATGGCGTACTGCACGCAACGACCCGCCGGCCGTCGGTCCCCCCGCAACGAACAAGGCATTCAGGGGAGTGGAAAGAGCACTGATGTCATAAGCGCCGGGGTGTTCCACGTCGCCCACAACGTACACCCGCACGGTCCGCAGGCGCGACAGGGAGACGTCGACGGATACTCCCTTATATTGTGTCCGAAGAATCGACTGAACCGTCTCCTGAACGTCCCCCAGTGTCTTGCCGCTGACCATCACCAATCCGGCCTCAGGCAAAGCCAGCCTTCCTTGCCGGTCAACCGTGCGCACCAAACGCTGCGACACCGCCCCCCACAGGTTGACGGTCAGCCCGTCACCGGGGCCAACCACGTAATCCGATCCCGCTGGTAGATCCATGGGGATCTGGGCCGCGGCACGCGTGCCGCGCTGAAACACCGCCAGGCCGAAGC
>JBAVAV010000519.1:0-2508 GCA_049585895.1 Candidatus Sulfotelmatobacter sp.
CACCCTTAGGAGAACCCCGGGCAAACCGGCCGGGGCGTGGAAGGTGTTCGATGATGTCCAAACTGGTGGAAGCATTTTTCGGCTGTCTGCATTCGCGCTACAGCTTTCCGGTTACCCTGCGGGGACCGGCGCGGCGCAGTCAAGCGGCAGCACTGACCGGAACCTACGTCGTCTGCCTGGAATGCGGGAAAGAGTTTCCCTATGACTGGCAGGAGATGAAAGTGATTACTTCGCCCGCAGAGCGGCGCGAATATGCCGCTTCGCTTTCCACCAGGCACGCTGCCTGAATCGCTGCGCGGATATTGAAACAAAACCGGCGGCCGAAGCCGCCGGTTTTTCTTGCGCGATACGTAACCGCTAATTCGATGACGAATCGTCCCGCCGCTTCAGCGTCGGGCGATCATCGTCACTCTTGTCCTTATCATTGCCACTGCCCGTGCTGTCGCTGGGAGCGGAGGTGCGCCGCAGACTGGGCTTGTTGGCGTCTTTCTGGTCGAGCACTTTGTGGCGGTTTTCAATTGAAGCCAGCCGAGCCTTCACTTCGTCGAATTCCGATGTCGTCACAATGTATTCGGGCTTCGCAGGCAGGACTTTCCGAATCTCGTCCTGTGTCCGCTCAATGCGATCGGGAGTCTGCGGGTGCGTGTCGAATGCTTTGGAAAGCGTTCCCGGCTTCTTCTTCTCCATGGCCTGCAGCTTCTCGAAGAATGATACAAACGCCGAAGGATCGTAGCCCGCTCGGTACATATACTCCACACCCAGGTAGTCGGCTTCAGCCTCGAAACCGCGCGAGAATTTGAAGAACGTCAAAGGAATCCCCAGCCCGGCCGCTTCGTATCCGGCATAACCAATCGCGCCGCCCATGAAGATGAACGGAATCGAAGCCATCTGCAGCAGGTTGGCCCGCGTCATTTCCCTTCCGTAGTGGCACGCCGCTACGTGCGCGATCTCGTGGGCCATCACGCCTGCCATCTCGGCTTCTTCGTCCGCCGCCAAGAGCAGGCCTGAGTTCACGTAAAAGAAGCCGCCCGGCAATGCCATCGCATTCACCACGTCGGAGTCGATCACCTTGATGGTGAACGGCACCTGCGCGTCGGAGTTGCGCACCAGGTTCTGGCCAATCCGGTTGACGTACTCGGTCACCACAGGATCGTTCACCAGCTTGACCTGCGACTCGATCTGCTGGGCATAGACGCGTCCGCGCGCCACCTGGCCTTCCACGGTGTACCAGTTGCCTACGCCGCGCCCGCAACCCACGTTGCGATTTCCGACCGCGTCCACGTCGGTTTTGCCGCCATCGTGCTTGATGGCGTCATCATCTTTAGTAGGCAAGGCGGCCGGAGCCGGTGCAGGCACCGCCTGCACGTCGCTGGCTTTCGGTTTGCCCTTGTCCTGGTCCGGCACGGGAGCCTGGGTTTGTGAAGGATTCTGGGTTTGAGGTGGATTCTGACTTGGATTCTGAGTTGGATTCTGACTCGGATCCTGCCCCGGAGTTTGAGCCAACATCCCGGGCCCTGCGGCAAACGCTGCCAATGCTATCCCGATCGCCAATGACCGCAACTTCATAAAAACTCCTTTGACCCGCGTTGCTCCGATTATACGCCCGCTTTGCTGACACTTAACCCCAAACTTGGTCCCTGCCCTTCCGGTTAGACGCAGCGGGCAGTCTTGGGGTTATCCGGACCTCCTTTTGCGGCATCCTGCGGGTTTGGGCGGAGCAGCGCGCTTCCCGGGCCGCGTTAGCGTGCGGAACGTGGCTTCAGCCCCGTGGTCGCCGTGCGCCGGTTTCCCGTGAAGCGTGCCCCTCCCCGGGATCATAAGCTTGCGCTGCCGGAATGGTTCGGAGCGACATTTCCCTCAGGGGCTGAAGCCCGCGCCGAGAGTAAGGCTCTTAACGCAGCGCTGGAAGCGCTGCTCCACCCAAAACCCGGAGCTTTCTACAGCGGCCATTCCCGCGCGGCGGGGCCTGTAGCGCCTCAACCAGAAGCTGTCCTCGGATTTTGGCTTTCTATCCGCCCGAATCCTCTCTCGCCTCCCCTTCCACTGTCTCCATGATCCAGTTGCGAATGAGTCCCTTCACGTTCTCCCGCACCTCATTCATGTTCCCCTTTTCGGCCACGGGAGGCCGCGGCTTCCTGACATCGGCGGATCCTTTCACGGATTCTGGCGCGGGCGGGCCGTCCTTTACTACATCCTTTACCGCTTTCGGCAAGGCCGGCTGCGTTGTTGCTATAGAATGGACCGGTTCCGTTTCCTCGTCTTTTTCTTCCGCTTCTGATTCCCCGTCTTCTTCTTGTTCCTCTTCCTCCTCGTCGAAGTCTTCTTCCACCCACTGCGGGCCGTCCATGCGGGTCCAGCGCACCGTATCGCGGTCGATGACTACATCCGTCGGATCGACCCGGTCCCGCTCCATATTCCGCAGGTTGACGCTGGCGGTTTGCAGGCCGTAGAGCATCAGCCCCGCCGTCTTGTGATCCATGCGGCCCCAGGCGAGCTGCTCCAATACCT
>JBAVAV010000520.1:0-1531 GCA_049585895.1 Candidatus Sulfotelmatobacter sp.
GACCCTGGTCGGCTCGGGGTTCCGGTTGGAGCACGGCAGCGGCTCGATCGACAGACCGCCGCCACGCATCGGCGAGCATAATGCCGAGATCCTCGCCGAAGCCGGCTACGATGCGGCCGAAATCGCCAAGTTTGCGAATGACGGCGTGGTTTAGACCGCATGTCCTTTGGGCCGTGAGGTGCGGCCCGGGCTCCCGCAAGGTTCGGATGCCGCGCCATCGAGCGCGGTAATTCGATCAGCGGAGGGGTCATGCCGGAAACAGCGCGATACATCGGGCTCGATGTTCACAAGGCCAGCATCTCGGTATCGGTTGCGGAGGAGGGTCGCGACGGGGAGGTCCGCTTTATCGGCGCGATTGCGAACACGTCGCTGGATGTCGCGAAGCTGGCGCGCCGGCTGGCCAAGGAGGGTCACCGGCTGGAGTTCTGCTACGAGGCCGGTCCCTGCGGCTACGGCCTCTATCGCCAGCTCACCGAGCTCGGCCATGGCTGTACGGTTGTCGCGCCATCGCTGATCCCAACCCGGCCGGGCGACCGGATCAAGACCGACCGGCGTGACTCGCAGCGGCTGGCTATTTTGCATCGCTCCGGCGAGCTGACAGCGGTGTGGGTGCCAGACGCCGTGCACGAGGCGATGCGCGATCTGGTGCGGGCGCGGATCGATGCGGCAATGCAGCTGACGCGGGCGCGCCATCAATTACTCTCGTTCATGCTGCGGCACAGCCGGATCTATGCGACTGGCAAGCATTGGACGCAGCGGCATCGGTCCTGGCTCGCCGGGCAGACTTTCGAGCAGCCGGCGCACCAAATTGTTTTCCAGGATTACGTCGAGGCCGTGTTCACCGCCCGCGACCGGTGCGATCAGCTGGTTGAGCGCCTCACCATCATGCTGCCGGGCTGGTCGATGGCACCGCTGGTCGAGGCACTGCGTGGGTTGCGCGGCATCGACTTCATCTCCGCCGTTACCTTTGTCGCCACGGTCGGCGATCTCGGCCGCTTCGCCAATCCGCGCCAGCTGATGGCGTATCTCGGCCTGGTACCGTCAGAGCAGTCGAGCGGTGAGCGCGTGGTGCGCGGTGGCATTACCAAGACCGGCAACCGCGAAGCCCGGCGGATGCTGGTCGAGGCCGCCTGGAGCTACCGCTATCCGGCGCGCGTCGCCACGAAGAAGGCAGAGATCATCGCCCGTCTGCCCAAGGCGGTGCGCGACATCGCATGGAAGGCGCAAGTGCGGCTCTGCGCGCGGTATCGTCGCCTGAGCGCGAGTGCGAAAAAACCCACGGTCGTCGTCGCGGCGATCGCGCGGGAGTTGGCTGGCTTCGTCTGGGCCATCGGCCAGGCGGTCACACCGGCCGCGGCGTAACCGCTGATCCCGGCTGTCCGGCCGGGGGCAGGATGGAAGGTCAGGGCAATCCTCGTATGCCCCTTGGGCCGGCATCGCCGACGCCCGCGTTTAGACCGAGGTAATCCCGCGACGACACGCGCTCATGCGGTAACCAACCCGCGAATGGAAGACTGATCGACCGTCGCCA
>JBAVAV010000521.1:0-3369 GCA_049585895.1 Candidatus Sulfotelmatobacter sp.
GGGGAAGTTTCTGCTCGAGCGATGGCTTCGTCGATCCTTATAGCGCCATGAACGGATTTATGACTTGGGCGGCCGATCATGGCGCGATGTTGTGGAAGAACACGGCCGTCACCGGTTTTACGCGGGACGCAACCGGGATTGCGTTCGTGGAGACGACGCGCGGCCCTGTGGCCGCGCGCAAAGTGGTGAACTGCGCCGGCGCCTGGGCTGCCGGCGTGGCCAAGCTCGCCGGCGTAGATTTGCCTGTCGAGCCCTTGCGCCGCATGCTGGTGCCTAGCGAGCCCTTTGACGAATTTCCCCACACCGCACCGATGATCGTTGACATGTCGAACGGCTTTCATTTTCGCCCAGAGGGCCGCGGCTTTCTACTGGCGTGGAACGATGCTGAAGAAACGCCCGGCTTCAAAACGGATTTCGACCCGGCTTTTGTCGAGAAAATCCTGACCCGCGCCGCGGACCGCGTGCCCTGCTTTGCCGATCTCCCAGTGAACCCGAAACGGGCGTGGGCTGGCCTTTATGAGATGACTCCGGACCACCATCCAATTCTGGGCGAAGCTTCGGGCGTGCCGGGATTTTTCCTGGCCAACGGTTTCAGCGGGCACGGCGTGATGCATGCGCCGGCGACGGGAAAGATTCTCAGCGATCTTGTTCTCATCGGAAAGACAGACTTGATCGATGCATCGTCTCTGAGTCTTGCGCGCTTTGCCGAAGGCCGGCTGATTCACGAGACGGCTGTGCTATGAGGGTTTCCAATTTAGGATGCAGGCGGGTCTTCCACTGACATGCTGCTGTGGACCTCAGCGGGAAAGAACAGTCGAAAGATAGCCGGTCCGACAACTACGAAGACAACGACAAGGCAGACGACCGAAACAAGGACTAAATCCGTTTGACTCAGCAATTCGAGGGCTGGAGGCTTTGTCATTAAGAAAACGACGGCTTGAACCAATACACCCCAAAGAGAAAAGAGGCCCATAATCACGGTCACGTGATCTGCGACTGGCGGCCATGATCGGTAACGAACTCGCCTAATCCCGACGAAAAAGAACCACATCAACACGATGCAAACGGCCACATAGCGGTAGTCAGAAATATGGAGTAGGTGCCGTCCCCATGTGTCCAGCAAGTCGTGCGTCGCCGGGTTTCCGGGCGCTAGACCTGACGTCATAGTTTTTCTCGGTGCCCCAACTGGCTACCCACGAAGGCACCGAGAATACTTCCGACCAACAAGCCGATCGGTCCTAGAATGAAAAAGCCGCTAGCACCCCCCAGGACCGCACCAGCCCCTCGTGCGCCGAAGCCGACCGCGCCATGACCGATGTCACCCGCCGAGTCGCAGTAAAGCAGTCGTCCATCCGGCAAATGCACTACATATGTCCACCGACCATCTTGGGGATCGAGGAATTGGAAAATCCGCCAGCCATATCGGTTCCTGCCCACAGGACCGATAAGAGCACCGGGTTGAGGAACTGACACCATAGGTTTGCTGGATTCAGTTTACACCTACGGCCAGGTTCGAGAGCATTCTCGATTCCAAAGAAAGCCAGTACGACGTGTACCCCAAAGTAGCATTTAGAGCCGATGCCTCATTTTCGACGTAGACGGTAAAATGCGTGATTCATACCGGAGCGGGTCAGATGGCATCGCAACAACGCAACTACTGGCTCACGACCGTCGCGTTCCCAAATACAGAAGTGTGCCCGCTGCCGGAACGTGTGGATGTCGCCGTCATCGGCGCCGGTTTTACCGGACTCTCTGCGGCCCGGACGCTGGCGAAACGTGGCGCGCGAGTTGCCGTGCTCGAAAGTGAAGCCATCGGGTGGGGGGCAAGTTCGCGCAATGGCGGCATGGTGCTCAGCGGAATGAAGCTGGGAGTCAGCAAGCTGCTTTCGAGGTACGGGCGCGAATTGACCCAACGGATGTACGCCGCGTCGCTGGCTTCGATCGATTGCGTGGAGCAAATCGTGCGTGAGGAGGGGATCGACTGTTACTTTTCTCGCTGCGGGCATCTGGAAGTGGCCTGCAAGCAAAAGCACTTCGACGATTGCATGCGGCAGACGGAGGTAGTGGCGCGTGAGTTCAACCATCAACTGCGCGTGGTGAATCGAGACGAACTGAGTTCAGAGATCGGATCGACCATTTACTTCGGGGGCCTGGTGGACGAGATTAGCGCGGGACTGAATCCAGCGCGCTACGTCACGGGCCTGGGACGCGCAGCGATGAAAGCCGGAGCGGAAATCTTCGAGCGCGCGCGAGTTGAAAGTGTGCGGCGGGAATCCCGTCAGGGCGAAACGGGATGGAAAATCACGACCTCGTGTGGCGCGCTCTGGGCGCGCGAAGTCCTGGTCGGCACCAGCGGCTATACGGGCAAAGCGACTCCCGCGTTGCGCAAAAAGATCATCCCCATAGGCTCCTTCATCATCACGACAGAAATCCTGCCCGAACAACTTGCGCGAGAACTTAGCCCGCGCAACCGCATGATCTACGACACGAAGAATTATCTCTACTACTACCGGCTTACGCCTGACCGGCGCATGCTGTTCGGCGGCCGCGCCGCCTTTTTCCCAGAGAACGATCAGACCATTCGCAGGAGTGCCGAAATCCTGCAGTGCGGGATGATCGACGTTTTTCCCCAACTGCGCGATGCCAAAGTGGAGTACGTCTGGGGCGGTACGCTCGACGTCGCCTTCGACATCATGCCCCACGCCGGCCAGATCGACGGCTTGTATTACGCTGTGGGCTACGCTGGCCATGGCGTTGCCATGGCCACGTATCAGGGCCAAAAGATGGCGGAGTTGATCGGCGGCGACAAGACGGAGAACCCCTTCACGGACATTCCGTTTCCCGGCGCGCCGCTCGGCTTATACAACGGCACACCGTGGTTCCTGCCATTCGCGGGAGCCTGGTACAAGTTTTTGGATTGGGTAAGCTAGAATCGCCAACATCCATGATTTCCCGCTCCGACGATTACCTGGAATATTGCCGCGAGACGGCAAAGCGCGCCAGAGACCCTCACGACCTGGCGCTACGAGGACGGGACAAACGGGAAATTACTCTGCTGATCCACGAACGGATCGCGGAGGAGGTTCAGCTTCACGCCGGCGACGATTTGGTGGACGTCGGCTGCGGCGACGGCACACTGCTGCGCATGGCAGCACGCGTCGGCGCCAGGAGCGCCATCGGCCTGCTTGCTACCGATGAGGAAGTAGCTGTGTTGCGCAGGTCCGGTCTGGAGGCGAAGCAAGGGCTTGCCGATCACCTCCCTCTTGCGGATGAATGCGCTTCTGTAATCGTATGCAACAATGTGCTGTTGGTCGTTCCCAGGGAAAGAGTTCCCGCCAGCTTGAGCGAAATCCACCGCATCGCCAAGCC
>JBAVAV010000522.1:0-3605 GCA_049585895.1 Candidatus Sulfotelmatobacter sp.
GTTCTCACATTCGCAATCCATCCCCCTTAGGTTGTCAAGTTCCAGCGTGAGCCGCAGTTCCTGCGTGGCTAAAGCCCGCGAAGCCAGGCTGGCGCAAAGTTGATCGAGCAGACGGTTTAGCAGGAAGGCCAGCGGCTCCAGCAGCAGGATTGCATGTTCTAATTCAACGGCTTCCTCGAACACCAGCGGCGCTTCCATGGGAACCAGGGTGCGAGAGGCCGCGCCCCGCGCCAGTTGCCGCAGACGTAAACCTTCCTGACCGAGGCGCTCGCTCAGCGCAACTTCAGGCAGCGCGGCCAGCGCGCGCAGGTTGCGCACTCCCCAACGCTCCAGCGTTTCCAGCAGACGAGCGGCTTCTTTTTTCTCTGCGCCTGGGTACTGATTGGCAAACAACACTTCAATCGGCAGAGAACTGAGTTGTTCCGCTTCTTTTCCATCAGGAATCACGGTTACGCCGGAAAAACCGCTGGCTGCGAGCAGGGCTGTATCTGGATTCGAAGCCACAGCAACGTTGGCTTTGATCCCGAGATCTGCTGCACGGTCAAAAATAGAACGAGCGATCCCGGGCAGCGGACCGGAGAGAGATTCCATGCCAGAGAGATCGAGAATTGCCGTGCCGGCCGCAGCGTATTCCACGCACGGCGAAAACGATTGTGCGCAATCCAGCAAGGCGGCATGCGCGGAAGATTCCTGCAGCGGAGAACGCGAACGCAACGCCAACTCTGTGCACAGCTCGGCCTGCGCCTTGGTCATCCCAGGAGTAATTCCCAGACAGTTGGCTTTCTCGTTCGCGGCAAAAACTTTCTCCAGCGGAGGTTTGCCTTCGAGCACGGCTACCGCACGCGCGTGCAACTCCGGCTCGGCGCGCAAAAGGGCAGCCACGGAAAAATTCGGCACGTAGATGCAGGCAAACGGCATGACTCTTCATCCGGCCCAGGCGGTTGTGCTGGAAAACATGATTGCAGTCGAACGAACCGGTTTTCGGTCCAGACGCGAGCGCACCAGTTCCGCAGTAATTTCGAATCCGGTCAGCAATTGCGTGTGTGAGAGCGCCGGGATAGAAGAGGATTGCTCGCCTGGACAAAATTTCTTTCGCCCCTCCGGGACTTCATTGTTTAAGTTGTCATTGGTTTGTGCAGCAAAATTCCAGAGCGGCTGATTTCCTGCGGCCCCCAGCTTTATCAATAAAGACGAGCAGTTTCCGGCGATGGAGTTCTGCTCGATGGCCAGCAGAACCGTGGGCGTATGCTCCACGGCGCGGCGGAAGCGGAACCATGTAGTCAAGGGGATGCGGCGTGCCGCTTGCAACGGCAGATCGCTGAGATCGAGCGCAATCAACCCGAAGCCCCCGCTTTCGAGCAGCAAGTCCGTGGCGCGCAGAAGTTGTTCCAGGCAATGTCCGGCAGAATGCGATCCGCTTTCGTCAAATTTGGAGCGCTGATTATTTTTGAGATTTTTATTTTTTGAGTCTTTAAGTGTCCGTGGCAGGTCCTCTCCGCAGCGTACCCACAACAACCTCTCCAAATCCACCCCTGCCGCCGCGGCCGATTGCGGATCCAGGGCATCGCTGGCATCCACCACCACACAGAATTCCCCGCGGCGGGTGGCGGCGGCCAAAGCTGCCACTAATAAGGTAGTGCGACCGGAAGAAGCCGGCCCGCAGATTTCGGTTAAGCACCCGCGTGGCAGCCCTCCGGCAAGAGCATCCAGGGCGGTGATTCCGCTGGAAACCATTTCCGGCGCCGGCCGGGCCTCCAGCCGCGAAGCTGAAGTGATGTTAGCCAGGCGCGCATCCTGGAAAAAAGCCCGTAGCGAGGATGCAGGTAAAGCCCGCTGCGGCGGACGCGCTGCAACCGTTTCGGCGAAAAGCTCGGTACCGGAAGGCTGCGGGCGTGCTTCAGCGCCATCTTCAGAAGTAAAGACAAAAAGGCGGCCCAGGGCCGCCGAAGTGGAAACCACTGCGGAAGACATAGATTCCTCAGAAAATTTCAGGGAACGCCGGGCAGGAGCCCGCAGGCTATTTCGCTTTTTATTCGCCCACGAGCATTCTGCGCTTTGCGGCGGGGACTTGTCAATTGCGACGGTGGGCCGCTTACCTCAGTTAGCAATCCAAGGACGACATCAACCGTTAGCTTCGGTAACAGAGACCGGGCTTCGTCTAGGCCGGAGAGTCCAGGTGACATCAAACACTGCTACCACACCCGGCAGGCGTTTGCCCGGACCATCTTCTGTCCGGCCTTGCAGCCAAACGCCTGGGCAAATTCCGGCATGTTGGAAATCACGTTGTTAATGCGGAAGGTGGGCATGGAGTGGGGGTCCGTGGTAACAACCAGACGTGTAACTTCGGGCCGGATATTGGCACACCATGAATAAGCATTGGCCAAAAAGAAACGCTGGCGGTAGGTCCAGCCGTCAGGACCCTTGTCGTCGAGCGACTTGCCCTGTTGCTTGAGCGCAGCTTCGAGGGCATTGAGCGCGAGATGGATGCCGCCGTTATCCGCGGTGTCTTCTCCCTGAGTCAGCAGCCCATTCTGCTTGACTCCGGGTCCGGCCTCGGGGACGTCCTGGGTGTATTCGTCGGAGATGCACTTGCCGCGTTGGTCATATTGTTTGGCATCTTCGGCTGTCCACCAGTCGCGCAGGTTTCCTTGCGCGTCAAACTTGCGGCCTTGATCGTCGAAGCCATGAATAATTTCGTGTCCGATGACCATGCCAATGGCGCCGAAATTCACGGAGTCGTCCATGCCTTTGTCGAAAAACGGGGGCTGCAGAATTCCCGCGGGAAAGTTGATGGTATTTAGCTGGGGATCGTAGTAGGCGTTGATAGTGGGGGGAGTCATCGTCCACTCGGTGCGATCCACCGGCTTGCCGATCTTCGCCACCCAGCGTTCGAGTTCAAACGTCGATGCCTGCTCCACGTTGGCCAGATAGCTTTCGCGCGTGATGTTCACACTGGAGTAATCGCGCCAATGCGAGGGATAGCCGATCTTATCCTCGATTCCCTTAAGCTTGACCATGGCTTGTTCCTTGGTGGCAGGAGTCATCCAGCTCACGTTCTGGATATCAGCACTCAGCGCCCGTTCGATGGCATGAACCATCTCGATGGTGCGATCCTTGCTCTGGGGCGGGAAAGCGCGGTCCACATAGGCCTGGCCGAGGGCGTCGCCTAAATCGCGATCGGCACTGCGCGTGCAGCGGCGCCAGCGCGGAAGCGGTTGCTGCTGGCCGGCGAGAGTGTGCGCGAAAAAGTCGAAGTTCTCATCCACCAGGGCTTTATTCATGAAACGCGCCGCCTCATGAATCAGATGCCAGCGCATGTAAGTTTTCCAGTGCTCAAGTGGATGTTCTTCCAGAAGTTTCTCCTCGGCCCGGAAGAAATCCGGCGAAGTGACGATGTAGTGCTCGCTGGCCGGGGCCTTCACCGCCTTCAGATAAACGCTCCAATCAATCGAAGGCGTAAGCTCGCCGATCTGGGCCAAGCTCATTTTGTTGTTGATGTTCCTAGGATCGCGGCGCTTGACATTGTCCATCTGCGCCTTGGCAAGGGCGGTTTCGAGTTCAATCACCGTTCCTGCATCTTCGGCGGCCCGCGCTTCCGGTTCGCC
>JBAVAV010000523.1:0-3715 GCA_049585895.1 Candidatus Sulfotelmatobacter sp.
GCATTGCCGATCCGGAAGAGCGAATCCGCATCTTCATCTTGAATCACTTGGAATATTTTCTTGCCAACCAGCAAGCCATGAAGGTCCTGTCGCACGAGGCGGAGGCGCTGAAGAACGGTTTCGCATCGGAAGTCGCGGCCATCAAGCGCGAGTATTACCGCATCTGCGTAGGACTGCTCGACGATTTGAAGCGTGCCCAGGGCCTGCAATGTTCCACGCGGATCGCCGTGCTCAGCCTTTTCGGCATGATGAACTGGATTTACACCTGGCACAACTCGCGAGTGGACGCGAACGCCGAGTCGCTGGCGCGCGAGATGGGCGACATGTTCCTGCGCGGCGTGCTACCCGGCAGGAGCCGTAAGGAATCGCGATGAGAGTTCTAATCAACAAGGGATAAGTTTAGGTCTAAGATAAGTTCTACCCAGAGCACGACTACGAGATCACGATAAAGGAGTCATTCAGATGGCGACCACACTACAGCCGGTGACCGGCGAAACCACCAAGCAATTAGTGAACTACCGCAGAGACGGCGGCGTCGCGGTGATCGAGATGTGCGATCCCCCGGCCAATACCTACACCTATGAAATGAACCGCCAACTCGACGACGCAGTCCTGCGCGCCCGCATGGATAACGACGCGTACGTGATCGTGCTCACCGGCGCAGGCGACAAATTCTTCTCGGCGGGCGCGAATATCAAGATGCTTTCCAGCGTCGATCCCACTTTCAAGTATTACTTCTGCCTGCACGCCAACGAAATGCTGCTGCGTCTCGAGCACACCCCCAAGCTGGTCATCGCCGCAATCAACGGCCACTGTGTGGGCGGCGGCCTGGAAATCGCCATGGCTGCCGACATTCGCATCGCCCGCAAAGACGCGGGCAAGATCGGTCTGCCCGAAGTGAACCTGGGTGTGCTTCCCGGAACCGGCGGCACACAGCGTCTGTCGCGGCTCGTGGGTAAGAGCAAAGCAATCGAACTCATGGTGACGGGCAACACGTTCTCGTTTGAAGAGGCGCAGGAACTCGGCATCATTAACGACATCTACGAGCGCGACGGCTTCATGGAAAACCTCATGGAGTACGCCAAGCAGTTCTGCCCGCCCAACAAGGCCGCCAAGGCTGTGGGACGCATCAAGCGCGCGGTGCAGACCGGCTGGGAGATTCCAATGGAATCGGCCCTGGCGGTGGAGCGCGAGAATCAGCAAATACTTTTCCAGAGCGAAGACGCGAAAGAAGGACTCGCGGCATACGTGGAGAAGCGCCCGGCAGTTTTCAAGGCGAAATAGCACCATGTGCCGAAAGACGGGCGGACGGCGTTTGATTGTGTGGGGACAGCCGCCCTCGGCTGTCCAGCCGAGCGAAGCGCGGCGGGAATACGCAGCGTCCTCGGTTAAGGACGTGTAGATGCTTGCAGCGACGAAAGTAAAACTCAACCCTGGCCGCCTGTTGATTGACGGCAAGTGGGTCGAAGGCGCGAAAAAGTTTGACACGACCAATCCCGCCACCGGCGAAGTACTAACGCAAGTGTCCGCCGCATCGAGCGACGATGTCGATCACGCCGTCGCGGCGGCCCGTCGCGCATTCGAAGATCGTAACGGACCGTGGCGCAAGCTTTCGGCCAGCGAACGCGGACGCCTCATCTGGAAGCTCGCCGATTTGCTCGAACACAATATTGACGAGTTCGCCGAACTCGAGACCCTGGACAACGGCAAGCCGATTTTCGAATCCCGCTACGTCGACATGCCGATGGTGATCGACGTTCTGCGCTACTACGCGGGCTGGGCCACCAAAATTCACGGCGAGACCGTCAACACCTTCGAAACCGCGTTCACCTACACGCTGCGCGAGCCGGTCGGCGTTGTGGGCATGATCGTCCCCTGGAATTTTCCGCTGCTTCTGGCGTCGTGGAAGCTGGGCCCCGCGCTGGCCTGCGGCAACACGATTGTGTGGAAGCCTGCCAGCCAGACTTCACTGACCACGCTGCGTTTCGGAGAACTGGCAGTTGAGGCGGGCCTTCCCGCTGGTGTTCTGAACATTGTTACGGGTCCGGGAGAAGTCGGACGGGCGATGGTCAAGCATCCCGGAATCGACAAGGTCGCCTTCACCGGCTCAACCGAGGTCGGTAAGGAAATCATGCGCAGTTCCGCCGATACCCTGAAGCGCATCACGCTCGAACTCGGCGGCAAGTCTCCGAACATTGTGTTCGCCGACGCCGACATCGACAACGCGGTCAAAGGCGCGATCACCGGAATCTTCTACGGCAAGGGCGAGGTCTGCAACGCGGGCTCGCGGCTGTTTGTGGAGAGCAAAGTTCAAGACGAGTTTTTGGAGAAGCTGGCGGCGCGCGCGGCCAAGCTGCGTCCCGCCGACCCTCTGGATCCCAAAACTCGCATGGGTGCAATCGTAAGCCAGGAACAGATGCAGACCGTGCTCAGCTACATCGAGGCCGGCAAGAAAGAAGGCGCGAAACTTGTCGCGGGCGGAAACCGCGTCACGGTCGACGGCAGCAAGGGATTTTTCATCGAGCCCACAATCTTTCGCGATGTCCGCAACGATATGAAAATCGCGCGCGAGGAAATCTTCGGTCCGGTGCTGGCAACCTTAAGCTTTGACGATCTCGACCAGGTCATCGAGTTGGCCAATCAGAACGAGTATGGGCTCGCGTCTGCCGTGTGGACGCGCGACGTGAAAAAGGCCCACATCGTTTCCCGCCGGCTGAAAGCGGGCACAGTATGGATCAATACCTACGGTCTGATGGATGCCTCACTGCCCTTCGGCGGCTACAAGAGTAGCGGCTTTGGCCGGGAGCTCGGAGCGAGGGCGTTGGAGCATTACACCGAGACCAAGAGCGTGTGGCTGAATATGGCATAGGAAGCAATTGGCAACTAGCACTTGGCATTTAGTCGGTAAGCGATGTCTAAAGCAAGTGCCAATTGCCAAGTGCTAACTGCCAATTGCTCAAGCGAGATAGCGAGGCGAGGAATTACATCATGCCGGGAAAAGTAGCAAAAATCGGAACCTTCAGTGACTGGGTTGGTCTGTTCAACGACTGGCGCAAGGACATCGGCGTCAACACCAACGAGATCGATTCCTTCCACTTCGACACGCTTTATGGCGCCATCGATACCGACGAGATCGAATTCGGTTCCTACAAGGGCCGCCGCAAGTGGGAAAATATGCGGCAGATTCCCACGCAGCAGATGCGCGACGCGCTGATGAATATGATCGTCTACCAGGGCGATACCGAATTTGCCAGCGTTGAGCAGCAGCGCAATCTGCTGGAAAACGCGCCCACCGACTGGGACCGCCGCGCCATCACCCGCGTCATGATCGAAGAAATGCGCCACGGCTGGCAGATGTGCGCCCTGCTGGTCGACCACTTCGGCTATTCGGGCAAAGTTGAAGCGCAGAAGATGCTCGAGCGCCGCTCCTTCGAGAACAAGCGGTTGCTGGGCGCCTTCAACGTCGACGTCGACAACTGGATGGATTTCTTCACCTACACCGACTTCGTCGACCGCGATGGAAAATTCCAGTTGCAGATGCTGAAGTACTCTGCCTTCGCACCCCTGGGCCGGTCGATGTCTTACATGCTGCGCGAAGAGGCATTCCACATGGGCACGGGCAACGACGGCTTGCGCCGCATCGTGGAAGCGGGCGTGATCCCCGCTTGGCTGATTCAGAGATATCTGAACAAGTGGATTTCGAGTTCCTACGATC
>JBAVAV010000524.1:0-7516 GCA_049585895.1 Candidatus Sulfotelmatobacter sp.
ATGCAAGACGCTTATCCCGAATTGAAAGAGACATCCGAACGCATTTCGCTGATAGTCACCGCTGAGGAGACACGGTTTGCTCATACGCTAGACGTAGGCCTGAAGAGGCTTGAACAGGATCTGCTCGAAGACCTCGGTTTTCAAATTATGCAGAGGCACGAGAAGATGCTGGACCAGAGCCGGGAATCGTTCGTGCCCCTGCCTGATCACAAAGGCCTAAGCTCGGTTGCGGCATGCGTAGCAGACCTCAACGATATGGGCGAAACGCCGATGTTTTCAGGGACCCGCGCATTCAAACTCTACGACACGTTCGGTATGCCGCTCGACTTCATGCAGGATGCAGCTCGCGACCAAGGCGTCACCTTCGATCAAGCAGGGTTCGATCGGGCAATGCAGGAGCAACAAACTCGCGCCCGCGCCTCATGGAAAGGCGGCGCCAAACAAACCGCCAATCCTGCGTATCAGCAGCTTCCGAAGTCACTTTTTGAAGGCTATCGCCAGACTCGGTCCGACAACTGCGAGGTGCTGGCCATCATCCACAAAGGCCAGGGTGCGCAGGAACTCAAATCTAGCGAAGAAGGCGAGATCATCCTCGATCAAACGCCGTTCTATGCCGAATCCGGCGGCCAGGTTGGCGACCGCGGATGGCTTTATTCGGACGATCATAACACCGTGGTCGCCGAAGTTACGGGATGCTATTCGCCGATTCAGGGTGTGCGGGCGCATCAGGTGGTCGTAAAATCTCCGATTCGCGTGGGCGACAAAGTGGACGCCGTGGTCAATACTGACGTCCGTCAATCCACTATGCGCAACCATACGGCGACGCATTTGCTGCATGCCGGGCTGCGCGAAGTTCTCGGTAAGCATGTGAAGCAGGCGGGGTCGCTGGTAGCGCCGAATCATCTGCGCTTTGACTTTTCGCATTTCGCAGCGGTCGAAGACGAAGAGTTGCAGGACATCGAAGACCTCATCAACAAAGAAGTTCTGCACAACCTGACGGTTGAGACGCTTAGCGACGTTCCGATCGACGAAGCGATCAACAAGTACCACGCCATGGCGCTGTTCGGCGAAAAGTATGGCGACAAAGTACGTGTGGTGCGGATTGGCGATTTTTCTACTGAGCTTTGCGGCGGCACGCATACTGGCGCAACCGGCGAGATTGGGCTGATCAAGATTCTCAAAGAGGGCAGCGTGTCGTCGGGCGTGCGGCGCGTGGAGGCGATCACGGGCTTGGGATCGCTGGCGCACTTTAGAAAAGACCACGAATTAGAAGCTGTAGTGTCGGCGTTCGTGGTTCCCACTCTTGCGCAAAAACCGCGCAAAAATGGGGCACCCTCGTCTGATGAGATTTCCGCTCATGCCGAGATGGCATCCCCGGCTGAGGCCCTGAAAGTTGAGATCGATAAGAAAGATACCGAGATCAAGCGGCTTACGCGCGAACTGGATTCGGTGCGGATGAAGTCGGCTTCGTCGAGCACGGCCAACATCGGCGATCAGGTCAAAGATGTGAAAGGCGTGAAAGTTCTTGCGCATCGCGTGGACAATCTGGAGCGCGCGCAACTGCGCACGCTGGTCGATCAGCTCCGCGACAAAATCGGCTCCGGCGTGGTGGTATTAGGCTCGGCATCGAACGGCAACGTGTCGCTGATCGTCGGCGTCACCAAAGACTTGACGGGTCGCGTGCAGGCCGGGAAAGTGATTGGCCCGGTCGCGCAGAAAGTCGGCGGCAAGGGCGGAGGCCGTCCCGACCTGGCCGAAGCCGGCGGCAAAGATGCAGCCGCGCTGGACTCGGCGCTGGCAGACGTGTATACCGTTGTCGACTCGCTGTTAAGCAGCTAACGATTTTTGCCCGGCGCACCCCGCTCGTCGGAATAGCCGCAATCGCTGGAGACTATTCCATGGAAGACCGCATCCGCTTTGTCGAACACCAAGGCAAGCAAATCCTGCTGGTGGACGTTTCTCACTGCACGGCGAAAGAAGTGGAGAAGATGGCCCTCCTGGTTCCTTCTTACGTGACCAGCGAACCTCTCGGGTCAGTGCTGCTGCTCGCCGACTTCACGGGAGCCGAGTATAACCGCGTCGCGATCGACCGCCTCAAAGAAGGCGCGGTCTTTGCCCGGCCGCACCTCAAGCGTTCGGCATGGGTGGGCATCGAGGGCTTGCCCAAGATATTTTTCGAGCACATCAAGAATTTCTCGCAGCGTGAACTGCCCACCTTCAAGACGCGCGAGGAAGCGCTGGATTGGCTGGTAAAGGACTAGGCGCGTACCAGCGCAAACAACTGGAAAGCCTCAGCTTCTCCATTTCAACGTGACGGCCCCCGTCAGGGGATGCTTCATCTCTGTGCCGGTACGCTTGGCTTCCAGATGCGCGGCCTTCAACTGGAAATACCACTTGGCGGGACGGTCGGCGTCGTCGATCAGCATGAGGTGCGGATTGTGCTTCAGGCCCTCGGCCTGCATTTCCATGGTGCGGCGGTCCTGCTCGACAAACTTGGCGAAGACAAATTTCAATAGCTCTGGGCCGAACGGCAGCCAGCGGAAAAGATTCCAGGCGGCGACTACGTCGATGCGGCAATGGTTGCGCGTGACCGGCGTCACGGTGGTGAGAGAACTGAACCAATATTTGCCCGCACGGATGGTTTCGGTACGGAGGTTGGGCAAGACAAAATCGATGGTGGTCGTGATCGAACTGCTGCCGGCGTAGAGCCGCAACAGCTTATAGGGCGCGGAGTTTGAACTGGGCGTATGCGCGCTCATGCGAAAGCCGTTGGGAATCGGCTCAAAGCGTTTTTGTTTCTCGTGGATGCTCTCGCGCTTGCGCCACCACCAGGCTTGATGCACGAACGGACCGTGCGCGGGATCCATGAGACCGATGATGCCGTGGTCGATGCTGACCGGCATTTCCGCGGTGAGGGAGGCTAGATTGTACCGGTCGCTGAATTTTTCAATCTGCGGAACTGGATAGGTGGCCTCGCCGGGCGGCGCGAATCCCGCGCCTTGCGGCGCCGGATCAGGCATGTAAACCCAGAGGAAGCCGTCCTGCTCCTGGCACGGGTAGCTGCCGGCGTAGATGCGGTCCACTTTCAGATTCTGATCGGAGGTGAGCGATGGAATGAGCTGGCACTGGCCATTGTGCGCGTCAAACTTCCAGCCGTGGTAGGAGCACTCTATATTTCTTCCGTCGAAGCTGCCGCAACTGAGCGGCATGCCGCGATGCGGGCAGGCATCGCGCAATGCGAAGGGTTGTCCCTGGCGATCCCGTCCAATGACCAGCGGGATTTCCAGCAGCATGGTTTTGTAAAGCTGATTCTGCTGAACGCGGCCTGCAGGCAGACCGCGATACCAGAAGCCGGTGAGCATCAAAGAATCGGGCGCCTGGCGCTGCGGGGATTCGATTTCGGGCATGGCAATCGACAGCAAGGTGCGATGGTTGTTCGGTTGGCCGCTGAACGACACATATGCTAGCATCCGCAGGACTTGCCGCGCAGAGGGAATCGCGCGCCGACCAAGACGCGGGAAACCGAGTCTCGGGAAACCAAGTCGCGGCAACCCAGGAAACGGTGCGCCATGGAATTCCTCGGCCACTTTCGCAGGCTCACCCCGGTGCAGCGAAACACGTTTGTGGCCTGCTTTATGGGGTGGTCGCTGGATGCATTTGACTTTTTCATTCTCACCTTCTGCGTGAGCGCGATCGCCACGCAATTCCAGACAACTATTTCGGCAGTCGCGGAAGCGATTTTTATTACCCTGGCTTTTCGCCCCGTGGGCGCATTTCTTTTCGGACTGATGGCCGACCGCTTCGGACGGCGCCGCACGCTGATGGTCGATATCATCGCGTACTCCGTGTTTGAGCTGGCGTCAGCATTTGCTCCTTCCTTGAAGGTTTTCCTGATCACGCGGGCGTTGTTCGGAGTGGCGATGGGCGGAGAATGGGGCGTGGGCGCGGCTTTGGCGTTTGAGACCCTCCCCGCCGAGGGTCGCGGATTCTTCTCCGGGTTATTGCAGGAAGGATATGCGGTGGGCTATCTGATGGCCGCCCTGGTTTACGGGACGGCGTTCCGCTTTGTGGGCTGGCGTGGGATGTTTGTCATCGGCGCGTTGCCGGCGTTTCTGGTTATCTACATTCGCACCAAAGTGGATGAGTCCCCAGCCTGGTTGCAAGGACGGGTTGCGACGAAGAAAGAGCGGCGGCTGGGCAAGGACATCCTGACGTATCTGGGCACGTTTGTTCTGTTGGTGGTGCTGATGTTTGCTTTCAATTCCTTCAGCCACGGCACCCAGGATCTTTATCCGACGTTTCTGACCAAGGGGCATCAATTTGCGCCGCAAACGGTCATGTTGATCACCGTCGCCGCCAACATCGGCGCCCTGCTGGGCGGAATCCTTTTTGGAACGTGGTCAGAAAAGATTGGCCGACGGCGGGCTATTGTGATTGCCGCACTGTTGGCAATTCCGGTGATTCCGCTGTGGGCTTACTCGCATACCGTTCCCATGCTTGCGCTGGGAGGGTTTCTGATGCAGTTCATGGTGCAGGGAGCGTGGGGAGTGATTCCGGCGCACCTGAATGAACTCTCGCCACCCGCGGTGCGGGGCACGTTTCCCGGTTTCGCTTACCAGTTGGGCAATCTGCTATCGTCGCGCAATGTGGTGATTCAGGCCAAGCTGGTGGAGCGGCGTTATGGCGGCGCTTATCCTCCGGTGCTCGCCTGGACCGTGCTGATCGTCGCTACTCTGGTCGCAGTGGTGACCGGGAGCGGAAAAGAGCGGAAGGGAGGCGATCTCTCGAGTACGCGATAAGGACCGCGGTTCACTCAACCCCGGGTGGAATTGCTGACGGCCGGATGAACGGGTATGGCTATGCAAGATTCGGCACACACCCGCGGTCTAACTGATAGAGGGATTGTCAGCGATGGGTTCCTGTGGTACGGTAGGGAAAATCTCACGCCTTCGAAGCACAATCGCAGGGTCCCCGCATCAACCGCTTGCGCGAATGCGTGTGCAGGGGTAGCGCCACTATGAAGGAAATGATGGATTCCACTCCCGCCGGCCCGGCCAGTGAGCAAGAGAATTTTGCGAATCGAAAGTTGATTCGACCCACCTTGCCGCGCAACGATCACAACCACGGCAACCACAACCTGGGGAATGCCCCTCCGGCGGAACATCGCGATCGTTCCGACCGTTCTGATCGGCACGACCGCATGCCGCGCCACGACCGCAACGGAGGAGACCGCTTCGGGGGCGGCGCTGGCAGAAAATCCGCGCCTTCGGAGCAAACCAACGCCGAGAATTTCTATTACCAGAAACAGATGCAGTCCAAGACCGTGATGGTTGTGGTCCTGCGCGACGGAGAAGAAGTTCACGGCATCATCGAGTGGTATGACAGGAGCTGCATCAAGGTGAACCGCGAAGGCGGCCAGCCCAACCTCATGATCTATAAGCCTGCAATTAAATACATGTACAAAGAAGGGGAGAACGCCCGGTAAGATCGAAATCTAACCGCAACCCCTTTTCTTCAGTATGTCTTTTTCGTCACCGCGAAAATAGGACCAGGCATATTTTCTCTCACCCGAGAATTACTCGATCGTTTACGGGCGAGATGCTCCCGTTGACAATCCCTCTTATCTCCCTTAGCATCAATCACTTGAGGCACCATCTCGAGATCGCATCCGGGAGTTGTTCGTGATCAAGCTTGATATCATCAACGAAGTGGTGGCTAGAACCGGCATCACGAAGACCAAAGCCGAACTTGCCGTGGAAACTGTCTTTGAAAGCATGAAGCAGGCGCTGGCTCGCGGCAACCGCATTGAGCTGCGCGGATTTGGGGTGTTCAATGTGCGTCCGCGCAAGACCGGTATCGGGCGCAACCCACGCACTGGGGCCGAGGTCTCAATCCCACCCGGCAAGGCCGTGCGCTTCAAGCCGGGAAAAGAATTGCAATCGATTGACTAAGAGATCTGTTTATCGATGGATTGGGCAGGACTCCGGCTTCCGTCTCAGGCTTCGGCTTTGCGGAAAAAGCGCGCCTGCACACTCTTCCGGATTGCTTCCGATGGAAGATGGAACGCCGCAGAACTACTTAACATACAGAGGCTGGAGAAGGCTCCCACCAACATCGGGCGCAAGACCTTTGCAACCGGGAAAAGCGCTTTCCACCATACTCGAAACCAATTTTCGTTCAGCACGATGGTCAGAGGACCAGGGTAGGGCGCGCACTGCGCCGCGAATTGTTCCTTAAAGCGAGCCAGCGATCCGGGTCCGGGACCAAAGTTGTAATTCCGGGCGCCCAGCCGGTACATGTCCCGCATCGATCTCCAGTGCAGAAAAGCTGCCGATTGTTTGTGATCCGGGGCGAAGGCGGCTAAGACGCAGTGGGCTGAAGTACTGTCGCGCACCACCACCGCGCTTCCCACAGCCTTGCCATTCAAATGTACGGAATAGACGCGCGCGCAATTGTTGGGACGCGCCTGCCGCAGCATCTCCATGTAAACGGAAAGCGGACGCTCCAGGCGAAAACCCTTGCGGCGGGAGCATTCCTGGTAGAGGGGCCAAAGCTTCGCCAGCGCTTCAGGAGAATCGTCGGTGTGGAACTCGTATCCAATTTCGCCCGCCCTTCTGAGCTTGCGGCGTACCTCGCGATCGAAGCCGGCGAGCGTCTCATTTTCGCTGTCGCATTGCGTCACCACAAAATCAGGCGACGAGACTGGATAATCCTGTAAGTAGGGAAATGCGTCGACATCCATGGCCTTCCCATGGGAAGCGATGTGGGTGAGCATTTCCGGATCGGAGTGCGTGAAGCGGATGAACATGTATCCCTGGGCGCGGGCCCAGTCCATCAGTTCCGCCAGCGCGGCTCGTGGAATCTCGGCTCCCGCCTGCAGGCAGGTGGGGCCTCGAAAAACCAGGCCAATCTTTGCGGGGCGGAACCCGACGGTCAGAATGCACACATATGCCAGCGGCTGCCCGGCTGTTCCCCAGGCGAGGTAGCGCGGCTTGATCCCGAGGGGACGTTGCGGCTCATTCCAGAAAGGATATTGATAAAGCCAGGAATCCGTTCCCAGCAGCAGTCCATCCCAATGCGGCAGGTCTTGCTCGGAGATTTCGAACCATGCCTCACGGCGCGCGCTGATGCTGACCGTGCGTACTGTCGGCGAATGAAGCTGGATCTCCGGAATCTGCGCGACCAGGCTCATGACTGGACTCAGAAAGGGGAGAAAAGCTTCTAGGACTTACGGTCGGGGGGAACTACCGCTGCACCGGTTCTTCCGCCGGGTATCCTGTAAAACAGGTCCGGCTGGCTGCCGATGCGGTCAGGTACTATCTTACGATTTCGTGGCTTGACTAAAAATGGCCCGTTCGTAATAGCAAGAAGGTGCCATACGTAACCCTGCACAGGAAGGTAGTCCCGGCGCGGGACGTGAATTTACCCTGTATTTTCAGCTTTGATCCCTTAAAACGCATGTTCCACACCGTCGTAGTAGCATGAAAGATAAGGCCTTGCACGGCAGTCAAGGTAC
>JBAVAV010000525.1:0-1641 GCA_049585895.1 Candidatus Sulfotelmatobacter sp.
ATACAAATCCTGCCAACGCTGATCAACAACCGAAATTGTAAGCATGGGAAACCTCGGCCAAAGGCTTCTAGCGTGTAGATCACCATTGTGTTTCCGGAATAACAAGGCTTCAATACAGGAAATACTGTATCTCTTTCTCACCCAAGTTTAGCCACAACAGACAAAGGACTGCTGCCCACTCCAACCTTGGGGTCCTGGTCAAAAGCCATGACGAGGCGCCACCGCGGTTGTATCAAGCCTGCCGGCGAGGACCTCTAGAACGGTTGGTGAGCCGGAAGGAATCGAGCCTTCTACCTAGGGTTCGGCAGTGCATGTTCAGCCGATATTTAGGTAGGTTTAGGTAGGGTTATTAAGAGGGTTGTTACCAAATTCTAGGGCGTAGAAGGTTTTGTCGGCTTATCCGCAGGCGGTTCAAGGCAGATTTAAGCACAGCTTGTTTCCCGGAAAACCTTGTACAAGGACACGGGCGACACAAAAAGAACTGAGGAACGGCAATGGGACTCGTTCATTGCTTCTCGTACACAGCTTTACCCTTTGCGGGCTTCCCTTGCGAATTATCCGTGTAATTCACAGTAGTGATTTTGCCGTCCTTCGAGACAACTATCGTGGCATCAGTTGCAACTTTTCCATCTTTCTTGGTTTTGCCTTTTAGCGTATTTGCGTTTACACGCTGATACGACACCGAATCTGAAGACGGGTCCCCAGTGACGGGATAATCTTTTCCGTCGAACTTGGCTTCGTAGCTGATCTTGAGTGACTCGCCCTTGTCGGTGATTACGTCTTCGGTCAACTTGAGACCATTCTCGTCCGCATCAACGACAGCGACGTCGCTTTTAGGCACTGGAGGTGTCATTTTCGATTTGGCTAGATTAAGCTTCCATGTTCCGCTAAATGGACTCTCAGCAGCGAACAAGCTCAGTGACATCGCCAAAACTACAGCTAACATTTTTAGAAGGCGCACGGTTTCCCTCCTCAAAGAATCGGGCGCATTCTAGCACCCCTTGTCCTAGTGGCAAGACTTTTTCTCGGCTACTGTCCAGAGGAGCGCCTATCAATCTGTCCACCCAGTCTGAAGAAATAGAAGTAAAGCCGGTAACAACCGTTCACCGAAACACCAACCCCGTTGTTCATTTTCCAAAACGGGTTGGTGAGTGCGGAAGGAACGCTGAAAATGAATGATTTCAATGAGTTCCCAACGATTCAGCGAGCGCATGGTTAGGCGATTTTAGGCAGATTTAAGAACGATTGTTACCAAGTAGCTGGGACTCGCTTCCCGCCATCGTATTGAGCCAGTTTCCGCGCTGCAAGAATTGAGGCCATGATCCCGATCACGCGTTTACGAGATTCGTCCAGGGACGCAGTTGAGCTGCTTTCGCCTTGTATTCGCTATCGCAGCACGCGAGTCGAGCGCGTGTAATCGCTTACAATAAAAGTGCGCTAGCATACTGAATCAAAAGGACTTGACGCTGACTCCCCGTTCGCTCTATAAGGGGTACATGAGCGACATTATTGGTAACGACGCTGCTCACCCCGAGTGGCGACAACTCTGCCAAGCTGCTTTGTTCGAAATCGACTCTTGAAATTGGTCGAACGGATCACCCTTGCTCGCCATGCCGTTCTTGATCGCATCGAAGACGGCTA
>JBAVAV010000526.1:0-9575 GCA_049585895.1 Candidatus Sulfotelmatobacter sp.
CTTTGGTTGTTGCTTCTCACACCAACCGCAGCCTACCTCGAAAGGGGCGCCCTTTTATAATGCGTGCCCCAACACCCTTGATTCCGAAGCGGGAAGCGCGATTCGGGAATCCCTTGTTGGCGCTAAGAGGTCACTTTCCGAACATCGTGTAATGGCTGGCCGCGGCCATGAAGAACAGCAGTGGCACGGATAGGAACAGGTTCGTACGCGAGGCCAGGAATGCCTGGCGAGCCAGGACGGCCGCGTTGGCGGGCGGCGTGCCGGCCAGCGTGCCGCGGATGATCTTCTTGTTGTTGCGCCAAATGATGCCCCAGACGTTGAGCAGCATGACGATGCCGAAGCCGCCCCCCACGCCGATGGAGAGTACATGATTGTCGTCCTGGCCTACGGGTGTGTAGGTCACGAACAGCCACGCTGCAGCGATACAAACCACCGTCACGACTGCGCCTACTACATATCCGCTGGGGGTTTTGACGATTACGAGGTTCATTACTTCCCAGGCGACGATCCAAACCAGGAAGAACAGGCCGATGGTGCTCCACGGGCTGACACCCATCCGGCGGGCGTCCGGGCCGACGTACATTTGCGCCCAGTACCAGAAGCCGACAAACACCGTAACCACCGAACTCCAGCGGAACAGGTTCAGTGCGGGAAGCGTCATGTACTGGAAGACCTTCGGCTTCATGGCGGCGTCTACTTGTTTCATAAAGGGGACATTGACCAGATTGAAAAAGTAGAGCAGTCCGACCCAGGTAATGCCCGCCACGAAGTGTGTCCAGCGCAGCAGCAGGGCCACGGCTTCCGAGCCGGTGTGAGTTGGTAATACCGCCGAGACTGCCACTGCGACGAAATGGTGCATAAACCCTCCGCCAAAATTGTTGATAGAGATAGTGAATAAGCTCCGAATCCCGAGCTTTATTCAGATCCCATGAGTCGAGGAAAGTCTCCACATCGGAAGCGGAGATGTCAAACTAGGCAACCGGGGGGCTTTGTTTAGGCGCGCATGCGGCCAAATGGCAAGAAAATGCCGCCCGCGCCTCGCTATGGAACCCAAGCCGCTTGAAAACTTGGCGGAGACACCGTATGGTACTCGCAGCCACCTGCCGGAACATCCACCGGGCCAAAAGTCAGGGGCCGGGGCCATCCGATATCTATACCAGGGTTCCTTGGGTAAGCGGGACGACTCGGGGAGCGACCATCGGCTGTTGTTCAGCAAGAAGTCGGAAGTCCAGAGAACCTTAAGGAGATCGGCAATGGAAAGCAACAAGCCGGCACAGAACATCCAGGATTCATTTCTCAACACCGCCCGCAAAGAGAGATTAAGCATCACGATTTACCTGCTGAGCGGCGTGAAGCTGTCTGGCCGGATACGCTCCTTTGACAAGTACTCGGTTGTGCTCGAGGCGAACGGTCAGGAACAGCTGATCTTCAAGCACGCGATCTCCACCATCGTAATGGGAAGGACGGCAGCGCACGGAGCGCACGCGGCACACGCAGAGGTCAAGCCGGCCGCGCCGGCGGCACCAGCTGCGGCGGCACCTGCGGCCGCTGCGGCGAGCGCCTCGGGTAGTGAAGGGTAAGGCGTTTTTGGCTTGAGTAGGACTCACTCCAACAACTCTAGTGATGCGCGCGTGGGGCGGCGTGTGCCCCTCAGTTCCACTGTAAGGCCGCCCCAAGAGCCTGCGCGCGAACTTGCGTTTCTGGTCGGCCTGGATGTGAGGTCGCGACGCGCGAAAGGCCTGGTAACCGCACAAGCGCAAGCCGCTCGGGAAGCTTCCCAGTCAGTCCCCGCACCGGTTCCGTTAACAACGAAGACTCCTGCAAAAAAGTCCAACGGCAGCAAACCTAGCATTCCTGAGTTCGACGCGGAGGAATCGCTCGCCGAGCTGCGCACTTTAGCGGAGAGCGCGGGAGCGCAGGTGGTCGGGGAAATGGTGCAGCGGCGTGACCGGCTGGATCCTGCGACTTTGATTGGCTCGGGCAAGCTGGAAGAAATTGCGGGCGCGGCCGCGTCCACGAATGCCGATGTTCTTCTGTTCGATCACGATCTCAGTCCTTCGCAGCAGCGCAATATCGAAAAGATCGTCCGCCGGCGGGTGATCGACCGTACCCAGCTCATCCTCGATATTTTCGCCCGGCACGCGCGCACCAGTGAAGGCAAGTTGCAGGTGGAGCTGGCGCAGTTGCAATACATGCTGCCGCGGTTGGCCGGGCGCGGGGTAGAAATGTCGCAACTGGGCGGCGGCATTGGCACGCGCGGTCCGGGCGAGACGCAGCTGGAGACCGACCGGCGGAAGATTTACCGCCGCGTCCGCCACGTGGAGCAGCAATTGGAGAACGTGCGGCGGATTCGCGCGCAACAGCGCCAGCGCCGCGAATCGGCGCCGGTGGCCACCGTGGCCCTGGTGGGATATACGAACGCCGGGAAGTCGACGCTGTTCAATGCGCTGACGCGAGCCGACGTGCTGGCCTCGCCGAAGATGTTTGCCACGGTGGATCCGACGATTCGTGGCGTGGATTTGCCGTCGAAACGAAGAATTTTGTTGTCGGACACAGTGGGATTTATTCGCAACCTGCCGCACACGCTGGTCTCGGCCTTCCGCGCGACCCTGGAGGAAGTGCAGCGGGCGTCGTTGATTCTGCATGTGTCCGACGCCAGCAGCTGGCTCTCGGCCGAACAGGATGCGCAGGTGGAGATCGTCCTGAAAGAACTGGAAGCGGAGAAGAAGCCGCGCCTGCGCGTGATGAATAAAGTTGATCTGCTGGATGTAGAAATGGCCGAGGGTTTACGCAATGACGCGAAGACAGTTTATGTGTCCGCGGCGGAAGGCACGGGGCTGGACAAGTTGCTGGACCGTATCGATGTCCTGATCGACGAAGATCCAGTCAGCCGCGTGCATCTGCGCGTCCCGCAGAAAGAAGGGAAGACATTGGCCATGCTGGAGGCGAAGGCGCGGATTTATTCGCGGAAATATAAAGACCGCGCCGTGGAGTTGGAGGTGGAAGCGCCGGCGTCGGTGGTACGGCGGCTGAGGGAGTTCATCGTGAATGATTTCGGGCCAATGGAGATTATGAAGCGATGACATTCCTTGGCTATCGGCCCATTCGATCCTGAACTTCGGTCGAACCCGAACGAGCGGTCTCAGCGCCTCTCGCGCAAGATTGTAGCCGAAAGCGGCTTGCCCTTAATTCTGATCGGGTGGAAGTCGTTCGCTGATGGTTGTGGAACGGCATCCTTCTCATCCGACCCGGAAGGTCTCGGCACCGTAGCGTCTTCCGACCCCGACTCCGTATCCTCGTGTTCATGCTTCATAGCGCGCTCCACGCCAACCACCATCCGTCGACAACTGTTCTAACAGCCCATAATCAAATGGGCCGGGAAATGGGCGCTGCACTTCGTTCCTACATCGGATGTCCGTCGGCATCGACAACGTGAATCGTTCCGACCCCCAATTCCTTAATGCCCGGCTCGATCTTGGCACGGTCGCCGACTATCACCCCCACCATGCCTTCGGGATGGATCACCTGTTTGGCGGCGGCATCCAGGTCCGTGGTTGTAAGGGCACGAATCTTGCCGGCCATGGTGTCGTAATAATCGTCGGGCCAGCCGTACTGCAACAGGTCAATGATGGATGCTCCGACAGAACGGATCGTTTCCCGCGACCCGGGCAGGCTCAGGGTTTCGTTCGACTGAATGCGCGCGAGTTCTTCGGCGGTTACCGGACGGTCTTTCAGGATACCTCGAATCTCCTTGTTCATTTCCGCCAGCGATTCCTTGGTCTTATCGGTCTGCACGGGCGCATAAATGAACAGCGGGCGTTGCGCGCGAGCTCCGAACAGGAAGCTGCCCGCGCCGTAGGCCCAGTGTTTATCCTCGCGCAAGTTCATGTTCAGGCGGGAGCTGAACGTTCCCCCCAGGTCGTCATTCATCGCCTGGATGGCAATCTCCTGCGGAGTGTTGGCCGCAATGGAAACGTGGCCGGCGACGATTACAGATTGGCTGGCGCCGGGCTTGTCCACAATATAGACTGCCGGTTCGGTTGCGAGTTTGACGGTGGAAAGGTTCTTCGCGGGAACCTGCGCGGATTTCCAGCCGGCAAACAGCTTCTCCAGTTTCGGCATCAATTCGGCAAGCGTTGTATCTCCCACCACCACCAACGTGGCGTTGTTGGGACGGAACCAGACTTGATGGAATTTCACCAGGTCGTTCCTGGTGATGGCTTGTGTGCTGGCCGCGGTTCCAGAACCGGTAAAAGGATTTCCGTAGGCGTGGCCCGCCCCAAAAACGAGCCCGGGAAAAACGCGAAGTGCCATCTGGATGGGATCCTTCTGTTCCTGTTCGATGGAATCTAACTGCAGTTTTTGCTCGCGCTTGAAGTCAGCTTCCGGAAAGGATGGGTGGAGAATCACATCGGCAAACAAATCGAGCGAGGGGTCGAGCTTCATCTTCAGTGCGGAAAGGCTTACAAAGCAGAAGTCGAGATTGGAATAGCCCCGCAGATTGGCTCCCAGCAAGGCAGCCTGATCGTTGATTTGGAGCGCATTCCTTGTACTCGTTCCATCGGTCATGAGGCTGGTTGCGAGCTTGGCCGTACCCGGCTTGGCGAATTGGTCGGCCGCGTAGCCAGCGTCGGCGGTCATCCAAAGGCCGACCAGCGGGACTTCGTGCCGTTCCGCCAGGATGACTTTAAGTCCATTCGAGAGGGAGGCGCGCTGCAGTTTGGGAAGCTTAAGTTCGGGCGGAGTTCCGAGTGCGGGCGTCTTGGAGCGATCGAGCTCGTTCGATGCTGTTTTGTAGTCGGGAAACGGCTGGACCTCGACCTCGTAGACTCCATCGCTAAGCCAGCGGTTTGCCGCCGATTTCAGATTGTTCGCAGTGGCCTCGCGGATTCGCTGGAGCGTGATCTTGTAGCCGTCGGGGTTGCCCGTATAGACCATGTATTCCGCCAGCCGGTCCGACTTTCCTCCGAAGCCGCCAATGCGCTCAATGCCGCGTAGAAAGCCGGCCAGATACTGTGTCTGCACGCGCTGCAGCTCTTCCGGCGTAGGCCCGTCCTTGAGAAAGCGCGCCACCTCTTCGTTGATCTCCTTCTCGATCTGATCAAGATTGTGTCCGGACCGCGCGGTCACCTCAATATGGAACTGGCCGCCGATCTCGCGTGAATCGTTATAGACGGTGACGTCGCTGGCAATCTGATCGTCGTAGACCAGGCGCTTGTAAAGGCGCGAGGTCTTACCCTCGCCAAGGCAGTCGCCGACCAATCGCAGATAATCGGCGTCGGCGCTGCCAAACTGCGGCACGTTCCAGATCATGTAGACTCGCGGCTCCGGCACGCGATCCTGGGTGACCGAGCGATGAGTGCCCGTCATCTTCGCGATCCAGACCTGCTGGTGCGTCACGGGCGGCCCGGCAGGGATGTCGCCGAAGTATTTCTGAACTTTCTCTTTCGCGGTTGTTGCGTCGATGTCGCCGGCCAGCACCATGACGACATTCGATGGAGCGTAGTAGCTCTTGAACCACTCCTGCACATCTTTGAACGAGGCCGCATCCAGGTCGGACATTTCGCCGATCACTTCCCAGGAATATGGATGCGCGGCTGGATAAGTGTTTTCGGGGATGTATTCTTCAGCCAGCGCGTAAGGCTCGTTTTCATCCTGCCGCTTCTCGTTTTGAACCACCCCGCGCTGCAGGTCGAGCGTCTTCTGGCTGAGGTCGAGAAAGCCCATGCGGTCGGCTTCCATCCAAAGGGTGAAGTCGAGCGCGGAGGTGGGAACATTTTCAAAATAGTTGGTGCGGTCAAAGTTCGTGGTGCCGTTCAAATCGGTGGCGCCAACTGCCTCGAGAGCCTTAATGTAGACTCCCTTGGCATGCTGGCTGCCGCCAAACATGAGGTGTTCAAAAAGATGCGCGAACCCAGTCTTTCCAACCTTCTCATTCTTGGATCCGACGTGGTACCAGAGGTTGACCGCCACGATGGGAGCTTTGTGATCCTCGTGCACGATCAGGGTTAATCCGTTATCGAGCACGAATTTCTGGTAAGGGATGTCGATGTTCTGGGCCTGTGCCAACATGCTCACAGTAAAGACAGAAAGCGACAGCAAACGAAGCAGACGCATGATGAACTCCTAGCATGATGTGGACGGCTGACCAGGCGATTAGTAACCGTTCTTTGGTTGCCGTCTCAGGTTTGTGAGGAAAACTCGGGTGGGAGTATACATCGTAGAACCAGATTTATGCACCAACACCCTCCGTAAATAGAGCGCTGTCAGTGGGACACGACAATCCGGAATTAAACATTAAACAAAGAGAAATTAAATGGGCCGGCAACCAAGAAGCGGTGACATTCCTTGGCTATCGGCCCATTCGATCCTGAATTGGATCGGAGGTGATATTTCTATGCTAATCCTCTCGGCGGGGAAGTCAAGCCTAAATACGCAGGTTTCTGCACAGCCCGAGACCGGTGTAACAACGGGCCGGTTCCCCTTTCTTTCTGGACTGTCCCTTCGATCGGTCTCTCTAGGATGCCCGAATCGGACGAGAAAACCTGCCGCTCCGCGTTGACAGGAACTCCTTACGGATGTTAGATTTAACAGTTTTCATAGCCCTCATTTAATCGATTCTGAACCGTAGTTCCGGTTCATCGGTCGAGTTCAGCAGTCTTTTCAAGACACCATGGATCAAACGCTGCACCAACTAGGCGAATTACTGCTCGGGGCGGCACCGACGGTAATCTTGCTGGCGCTGCTCTACGCTCTCTACACAGTGATCGTGCACAAGCCTCTGCGGAGGGTGTTGGACGAACGGCGCAGCAAGACTGAGGGTGCCGTGGAGAAATCACGGGCCGATATTGCCGCGGCCGAGGCACGGACCGCAGAGTATGAGCAACGTTTACGCGAGGCGCGGGCAGCGGTATTTCGTACACAAGAAAAACGCCGGCTGGCAGCGCTGCAGGAGCGGGCAAACGCGGTTGCGGAAGCGCGAACCAGGGCTCAGGCGCAGGTGCAGACAGCAAAGACAGAGATTCAAAAGGACCGGGAAACGGCGCAGGCCGGTTTGCAGGCGGAGTCACAGGCGCTGGCGCAGGAAATCATGCGGCGCGTGCTGCAGCCGGCGGGAGCGGGGCGGTAATGCCAGTAACCATTTCGAAAATGACTGCGGCGAAGGGGTTGGTCCGCGCCTGCGTGTTGACCGTGTGCTGTGTCGGGGCGCTGGGCGCGCAGGGGCAATCGGCGGCTCCGCAACAGCAGACACAACAAAACCGCGACTCGGCAAAGCAGCATCACGAAGGCATCGGGCGGCAGTTGGCCCATGAGACGCGGGAGGCCGCGGGAGAAGAAAAAGACGAGACGGCGGAGTTCAAACAGTCTGCGCCGGTACGGTGGATCGCGAACAAGACCGGCATGAGTCTGCAGCATGCTTACTGGGTCTGCGTCCTGCTGAACTTTGTAATTATCGCAGCCGTGATCCTCTGGGCGGGCAGGAAGTATTTGCCCGGAATGTTCCGCGACCGGACGGCCGCCATTCAAAAAGCGATGCAGGAAGCGCAGAACGCCAGTGAAGAGGCGCGGCGCAGGCTGGCCGAGATTGAGACGCGGCTGATAAAGCTGGACGTCGAAATTGGCATGATGCGCGACGCCGCGGAAAAAGAAGCGGTCGGAGAGGAAATACGCATCAAAACGGCGGCACAGGAAGATGCTCGAAAGATCATCCAGTCCGCGGAGCAGGAAATCGCGGCGGCGGCGAAGGCGGCACGGCGCGCTCTGACCGCCTATGCGGGCGGTCTGGCGGTGGATCTGGCGCAGAAACAGATTCGCGTGGATTCAACTACAGATCAAGCGCTGGTGCGCGGTTTTGCCGGAGAGTTGGCCGCCGCATCCGGCAGACCAACTTTGGGTGTATCAGGAAACGGTCCCGGAGATGGTACGGGAAAGGACGCGCATTAGATAATGGCCTCCGTACCCAGCACGTATGCCCGGGCTTTCGCCGACGTCGTACTGAGCGCTCGCATGGATGCGAACCGCGCCATTGCCGAATTGCGGACGATTACCAGTCTGCTCGGGGAAAGCGCGGAGTTGCGGCGAGTGTGGGAGAATCCGGCGATTCCGGCCGAACAGAAGCGCCGCGTGCTGGATGTAATCGCGCAGCGTGATGAGATCACAAAGCAGACGCGGAATCTTGTCGCGGTGTTGATCGATCACCGGCGGGTACAGTTCCTGGAAGCGATCATTCAGCAGTTGGAGAAGGAACTGGATGCGCGGCTGGGATTCGGCGAAGCGGAGATCACCAGCGCTCGAGAACTGGACGACGCGGAGAAGCACACACTGGAAGCCCGAGTCGGGAAGTTGACCGGCAAAAAGGTCCGGGCGCGCTATGATCAAGACCGGTCGCTCCTGGGTGGGGCGGTGGTCCGCGTCGGCAGCACGATCTACGACGGTTCAGTGAAGGGGCAACTGGAGAAGATCCGGGAAGCTATCAGCTCTTAACGTCTAAGCTATTAGCCTTTAGCTCTTGGCTTTTAGCTTGAACCGTTTCGGGTTGGGTGCAGCGCCGATGTATGAGTAGGGCCGAGGCGGTGTGGTAGAGAATCCCTTCGGAGCCAGTTGGGAAGGACAAGGCACGGAATTCCCTATTTATAAGAAATGGGCTGTAGCTAAAAGCTAACAGCTAACAGCTAAAGGCTAAGAGCCGATTCTATGGCACAAATCAAAGCAGACGAAATCACGAAGCTGATCCGTGAGCAGATCGAGAATTACGAATCGAAGATTTCCGTGGACGAGACCGGCACGGTCATCACGCTGGGCGATGGCATCGCACGCGTGTATGGGCTGGACAAAGTCATGGCCGGGGAATTGCTCTCCTTCCCCCACGGTGTAGCCGGCATCGCCATGAACCTGGAAGAGAATCAGGTGGGTGTGGTTCTGCTGGGCGAATACACCGAGATCAAGGAAGGCGACGAGGTGAAGCGCACGGGCCGCATCATGAGCGTGCCTGTAGGCGACGCCATCATTGGGCGCGTCGTCAACTCGCTGGGCCAACCCATCGACGACAAGGGACCGATTGCCAGCGACCAATTCATTGCGCTCGAGCGGTTGGCGCCCGGGGTTATCGACCGGCAACCGGTGCGCGAACCCATGGCCACGGGACTCAAGGCTATCGACAGCATGATTCCGATTGGCCGCGGTCAGCGCGAGCTGATCATCGGCGACCGGCAGACCGGCAAGACCGCGGTCGCGCTCGACACCATCATCAACAGCAAGGGCAACGACCTGATCTGCATCTACAACGCGATCGGGCAGAAGAGGTCGTCGATTGCGCAGGTGGTGAAGATACTCGAAGACGCGGGCGCGATGGAATACACCATCGTGGTTGCGGCCTCAGCCTCTGAACCGGCCCCCATGCAGTACATTTCGCCCTACGCGGCGTGCGCCATGGGCGAATACTTCCGCGATACCAAACGGCATGCGCTGGTGATCTTCGACGATCTCTCCAAGCACGCAGCCTCCTACCGCGAAATTTCTTTGCTGTTGCGGCGTCCGCCGGGGCGCGAAGCGTATCCCGGTGAGGTGTTCTACCT
>JBAVAV010000527.1:0-1903 GCA_049585895.1 Candidatus Sulfotelmatobacter sp.
GGAGGCAACAATGCAGGAACTCGAAATCACGTGGGAAAGGGTTACGCGGATATGGTGGCTGCTCGTGTGGCGCGGCCTCCTCGGCGGATGGATCCTCGCGGTCGCGTTGGCGTTCTTGATCGGCGAGGCCGGCGGCCGTCTCGGGCTTGATTTCCCCACCACCGCCGCGATCGGTACCGCGATTTCGTCGCTCGCGGGCCTTGCCTGGGCCCTCCTCGTCGTGAAGATGGCGCTGAAGAAGAATTACGAGGGATTCCGGCTGGCGCTGGTGAAAAAATCCTAGCGCCGAGGCGCGGGCCGGCATCGCCTGCCCTCGCCTATCACTCGAAAGATCGTTGCCCGGGGCGATTAACTGGGCGGTGAACTCGCCCGGCGTTTTAGGTATCACCGCACCATATGGGGGATAAACCCCGTTGACGGGCGCCCGAAACCAAGGGATATTGCCCTTGTTAGCTTTCCTTAAGGAGGAATTCCATGAAGAAGCTTATCCTGGCGGGCGTAATCGCTACGCTCATGGGATTGGGTCTTTATGCCGGAGTCGCGGCAACGGGCATGGCGACGACGCCGGCCGTGGCGGCTGATTCCTAAGCACTAAAGCATTCGCCGATTTGCTTGCCTCCCCTTCATGGGGAGCAAGGTATTGGGTGTTGCGTTCATAGACCGCCGTTACGGCGGTTTATTTTTTTAGCGCGGCGGCGCGTCGCTGGCAGTAGTGCAGGATATTTTCCTCGGGCGAATTGTTTCGCGGATCATATAACTTCATCGCTTGCGCGTAGCGCTGCGCCACATTCGTCTCGCTATCGCTTTTGCGAAGCTCATCGCGAAAATCGTCGAGAACTTTCAGGCATTGCTCGAATGCGCTCATGGCGCCTTTGCGGTCGCCGATCTCCAACCCTAGATCGCCCATCCTCTGCAGACTGAACGCTAGATCCCGTTGCCAGTAGATGTTTGTTCTGTCCTCATCGACAAGCTTGCGGGCATTTTTAAAAAATTTTTCGTAGCGTTTGAAGGCGCAATCGGAGCCGTCATCCGCGGGACACTGCAGTTTGCCTTGCCGTTGCAGCGAATCGCCGATTCTTTCCTCGCTGATGGACAGGATGCGCAGGAAGCTTAAATTCTTTTCGCTCTTCTCGACCAAGTCGGCGGCAATGCGATTGCCTTCCTCGTATCTTTTTTGCGCCTCGGCCGGCCTGCCTTGAGCAAGCAGCACGTCGCCGTGCCGCTGCTGGGCATCGGCCAACCCTTGGCGCCATCTCCCTTTGGAGGAATCCTGGGCCGCGACCTGCTGGACGATGGTGTCGAAGAGGTCGAAGTTTTTCTCGGCTTCCGAATATTTGGAATCATCGCCCAGTTTTCCCAGGCGCATCAAAGTGTCGCCGATTCTCTCGTAGGAAAGCGCCCAATTCCACCGCCACTCGCCCTTGTCCTTCGATTGCGGTTTTTCGAGAAGTGCGGCGTTGATGGCGAGCGCGTTTTCGTAATGCTTGCGGGCTTCCGCGGCTAATTTCGCATCGCCCATGGCCAGAAGGACGTCGCCAACGGTCAGCTCGGCCAATGCCCGATCCGCGTCCCACCAATCGTCCTGCGGCATCCTCTCCGCCAACGCCAGTTTTTCCTGGTAGTGAGTCCGTGCTTCATCCAGCCTACCCAGCTGCTGCAAGACCGTGCCCACCTTTTCGTAGGCGCGCGACAGGTCGCGTTGCCACTGCGGCTGGACCGTTCCCTTTGTCGTCAGCCCCGACATGATATTTCGATAAAATTCATAGGCCGGCAGGGCCCCCGACGGCGAACCGGACTCGCTGAGCGGACCCTCCGGCCCGGACAGGAGATCGCCCTTGCGGTAACGCGCGTCCCCGATTCTCGCGTAACTCCTGGCGAGCACAAATTGCCAATCGTTGTTGGC
>JBAVAV010000528.1:0-12495 GCA_049585895.1 Candidatus Sulfotelmatobacter sp.
GGGTGACAATGTCGCTGTCAAAAGTTACGTTCTGGCAATTGGTGCAGGTGATCGCGCCGGGCAGGCCCGGATCCTGCCGCAATGAAGGATAACCTACTGCAGGAATGACGAAGTTGTCATGTTCGAACGCGAGGCCGCTGAAGCTCACATAGTTCAATCCGTTCGCGTTGAGAACCTGCGTTGCCTGCGGAATGATGACCGAGTCGTTGTTTGGGTTCTCGCCTGAGTTGGCGAGATAAGTCAAAGTCCACGGCGAGGAGGAGCGGTCCAGGAACCACTGTCCCGGCTGGTTGAATGCATCTTTTAGATTCTCGATGACGTAGCGGTGATCCGGGATAAAGCCGTGGTCGGGACTCTGCTGGTAGGTCGGGCCGGTCAGATACACAATGTGATTCGCAGTGTCGATGGATTTGATGCGCAGCTTGGGGACCATCCACTTCTCGAAATCATAGAGTTCGATGTCGCCGCTGGGATAAGGAGAGTTCAGGTTCGTCCAGTTCGCGCTGATGGGATCCGATGCATTGTATTGGAAGCGGTCAAAGCACTCATATCCGCTGCCACTCACGAAGACGGAGCAATTCGGATCCGTGTTCCCCGGCAGAAATACTGTCGCGGCCACGCGGTAGTATGTGCCGAGCGATCCTCCCAGGCGCGGGCGCAGACGGCGCGTGCCGTTGTAAAAAAGCTGCTCGAAATATTGCGTCGAAGCGGGCAGAGTAACCTGCCAGGTATTGCCGCTGACGTTTCTCCAGGTCAGCCCTGAGCCGCTTCCCAGTTGCATTCCGCCGCTGATTACCGCCGCTTCACTGGGATAATTTTCCCAGTCCACCTGCAACTGCGAAGTGCCGGAATCGGCCGAAGTGAAAGTTAAGGTCTGGCTCGAGTAGTAAGTGCCTTGCCGGAACTGCACGACAACCGGCGTAGTGCGGCCTTGAGGATTCCCCAGGATTCCCTGAACAGCCTGCTGCGCCCGCGCAACGCTGGCAAACGGGCCATCAGAGTTGCCGCTGTTAGGAGCAGCCAGAGTCCCAGACCAGGCATCGTTGCCATCGGCGGCAACATAGAAATCCGCCGGTGTTCCACCGCCGCCTCCGCCTCCACCACCGCCACCTCCGCCTCCGCCGCCACCACCTCCTCCTCCACCACCGTTACCGCTTCCTCCGCCGCTGCCGCCCGCGTTATTTGCGGACGAGAAGCCGGCGTTGCACCCACCCAGGAGCAGCGTGCAAAGCAGGATTAGAGCTAGCAGAAGCAATGACTTGCGCATCTTGGGAAACCCTTCGGCTTGAGGTCAGCTATGGCTCCCCAACAGTAACCTGCCTATCTCGGCCGGGCTAGTGACGGTCGGGCAGTGCTGGATTGGCCAGATTCACAAAGAGACTGGACCTGACGGGGTAAGACGGGAGGTTCCATCGACATGGCTCTGCCCTTGGCGAAAGGTAATTGAAGACAAAGACAGAAGCAGGCTGGCGGGATCCCGAGAGTCGGGATTAGGAATGATGCGAAGACCAACGAAAGCGCGGGCGAGTTAAGGGTGGGAGCGAAATGCGTGGACGTGGAAAACTACAGCCGCGGAAGGACGAGGACGCTACTTTTCTGCGTCAGGATCGAGATGAGATTGCAGGAGAGCAGCCACTGCGTTCACGTTCGGGTCATCGAACATGTAAGCGTGGTCTCCGGGCACGCGATGGAAGTCGATGCTGCCGGCGAGGCCGTCCCATCCCACCTTGAAATCAAAATACGGGCTCTTCGGCCACTCGCTGGATTGCAAGAGAGTGATTTTGCCGGGATAAGGTTGAGGCTCATAGCGGCTGAAAGCGGGGTGAACGATGGAGTCAGAGTTGCGAAAGCGATCGTCGGAATGACCACCGCGATCAGTGGTAAGACGCCAGGTGATGCGTTCAATCTTGCGCCGCGCCTCATCCAGACGGTCGACCAAATAAGCGGACGTTTCACCAGCGTCCATGCGAAGAAGATTCGAGAGATGGTACTTGATGCGCGCGGTATAGCGCCCGTCCTTAAAAGGATTCCGGTAATAGGCGTGATTGTGCGCGTCGATCATGGCCACGAGCGCGACGGTTTCTCCCTGGCGCACAAGTTGCTGCGCCATCTCATAGGCGATGACCGCATTCACGCAGAGGCCTGACAAGTAGTAAGGGCCTTGCGGCTGGACTTCGCGCATCGCCTCGATCAGATAGGTGGCGATGTCCTCCAGCCGGTACGGCACAGCCAGCTGGATGCCGTCAGCATAAGGCAGATCGACACCGAGGAACGGCCGCTTCAATCCCAGTTTTTGTGCCAGCAAGCGGAAACGCGGACCACCCCGCACCCAGAACAGCGGCGGCAGACTACCCTTGGGCTGAATGGGAACGACCGCACGGTCGCGGCGGGACTGTCCCGACGTATACAACGACGCCGCCATCTGGGCGATGGTGGGTGACTGAAAGACGAACGCCAGCGAGAGCGATTTGCCAAACTCCTTCTCGATCCGGGCCAACAATTTTGCCGCCAGCAGCGAGTGCCCGCCGAGCTCGAAGAAGTCCTGCCGCACGTCATCGCTGGGCAGTTTTAAAACACTTTTCCAAATCGCCAGCAGGCGACGTTCGGCATCGTCGCGGGGCAGGGTGACTTCAGCCGACAAGTCTGCGTCTGGAATTTCTGTTGTGGCGAGCTTCTGCCGATCAACTTTGCCGTTCGCGATGCGCGGCATGGCCTCCAGAAACTGGAACGAGGAGGGCACCATATATGCCGGAAGGCGGGTTCTTAGGAAGGCCCGCAGATCGGCGGCGGGGACGGATGTTCCTGGGTGCCCGGTAGTAAATGCAATCAGACTGGAGTCGCCTGATTCTTCCTGCTTTACGATGACGGCCGCTTCGCGTACCCCCGGATGCTGGCCGAGCACGGCTTCGACTTCCTCCAGTTCGACGCGTAAGCCGCGAATCTTAACCTGCTGATCGAGCCTTCCCAGAAATTCGAGATTGCCGTCGGGTAAGTGCCGGGCCAGGTCGCCGGTGCGATAAAGCTTCGACTCCGGCTTCGAGGAGAAAGGATCAGGGACGAAGCTTCTGTGGGTGAGCGAAGACTGGTTCATATAACCACGCGAGACCCCTTCGCCGCCGATGTAGAGCTCACCCGGTACTCCCGCGGGCACGAGCTGCAAGTGACGGTCGAGAACATAAAGACGCGCGTTGGCAATAGGACGGCCAATGGGTACGGAGCTGTCTTCCCCGCCGGGTTCGCATTCGAACACACTGCTCCAGACGGTAGCCTCGGTGGGACCGTACTCGTTGAACAATGAGACTTGCGGCAGAATTTCGTAGTGCCGGTTTACCAGTTGCCGGGGACAGCTTTCTCCGGCCACGATCACGTTGTGGAGAGAGGCCAGCCGAGCCGCTTGCGCGCTGTCCAAGAGTTCGCCGTAGAGACTGGGAAAGGTGAGCGTGTGAGTAATTTTATTCTCGGCGATCAGGCCGGAGAGTTGGTCCATCTCCCAACGAAATTCGGGCGGCGGTAGTACCAGCGTTCCCCCCGTGCTCAGAGTGTAAAAGATGCCGGCTACCGAACTGTCGAAAGCGTAGGAAGAAAGGAGCAGAAATTTCTTAGGAGGTTCTTTATAGTAGCTCAGCCGGGCGTGATTGGAATAAGCCAGGTTCCGGTGCGTGATTTGCACGCCCTTCGGAACGCCTGTGGAACCCGATGTGTAGAGGATGTAGGCCAGATTCTCCAGTTGAACTTGAGCAGGCTTTTGATTTCCCGCGCTCTCCCTCAGCACGGTCTCGATAGCGACCATCTGGACGTCCGGGAATAATGCCGGGACTCTGGAATCCTCCTGGACCAGCACGATTTCAGCGTGGCAATCGGCGAGAATCAATTCCAACCGGTCGATGGGATTTGCGGGATCAAGCGGGACATAAGCGCCTCCCGCTTTAAGAACACCGAGAATGGCAACGATCATTTCGAGCGAGCGATCAAGGCAGAGGGCGACAGGAACGTTCGGTCCCACTCCCCGGGCCTGCAGGAACTGCGCGAGTTTCGCAGCTTGCCGATCGAGCTGGCTGTAGTTTGTTTCGTTTTTTCCGCAGCGCACTGCCGTCGCATGGGGCGTCTTTTGCACCTGCTGCGCGATCAATTCGTGGATCGCTACCGGAGTAAACGGCTGTGCCGTGTCGTTCCACTCCACCAGAATCTGCTGCCGTTCCGCCGGAGTCAGCAGCGGAAGCTGGCCGATGGGCCGCGCCGGATCCGCGACAATCGCTTCCAGCAATGTGCGCCAATGCCCGCCCATGCGCGCGATCACTTCCGGATCGAACAATGCGGTGTTGTAAATCAGCCGGCAGAGTAAGCCGTCGGCCCGGTCGTCGAGAACCATGCACAGCTCGAATTTGGTGGCGCCGGTTTCGACCTCGATGCAGGTCAGGTCCCAGTCAGGTCCAACCGCAGCCAGGGGCGGCTCCAGCGAGAACAGAACCTGAAAGAGTGGATTGCGCTTGGAATCGCGGCCGGAAGGCAGTTCAGCTACGAGGCGGTCGAGGGGAACTTCATCATGCGAAAGCGCGTCCAGCGTAGTAGTACGGACCCGATCCAGGAGCTGCCGGAACGTGGGTTCTCCGGAAAGATCGGTCCGAAGAATCACAGTATTCAAGAAGTAGCCAAGCAACTTCTCAGTGCCAGGGTGATTCCTGCCCGCGGTGTTGCTGCCGATGAGGATATCCTCCTGGCCACCGTAGCGGTGCAGCAGGACGTTGAAAGCAGCCAGCAGGGTCATGAACAGGGTCACGTTCTCGCGCTGGCTGAATTCGCGGAGGCGCACACTCAGATCCAATGGAAGCGAAAACGAGTGCATTGCGCCGCGAAAAGTCTGTGCCGCCGGCAAAGGCCGGGAAAATGGCAAGTCCAGCGTGGGCAACAGGCCGGCGAGCTCGCGCCGCCAGTGCTCTACATGCGGCTCTAGTGCCGCCCCTTGCATCCGTTCCGCCTGTTGCAGAGCGTAGTCACCGAACTGGAAAGGCAGTTCCCGAAGGGGCGAGGGCTGGCCATGCGAAAACGCGTCGTACAACGCAACCAGTTCGGGAAGAAAGACGCGGTACCCGCCGAAACCGTCAAAGATCAGGTGATGGAGCGTGACGTAGAGACGATATTCTTCGTCCTCGAGGCGCACCAGCTTCGCCCGAAACAGCGGCCCATGCGTCAGATCGAACGGCAGCCGTGCGTCGGCGGTGGCGATGCGGACCGCCTCCGTCTCCCGGGCAGCCGGGAGAAGAGAGCGCAGATCAATCTCCGGCAGATCGATTTCAGCCGGAGGATGAATGGACTGTACGGGTTCGCCATCGATCAGCGGAAAGGTGGTGCGCCAGGCTTCATGGCGGCGGATGATCTCGTTGAAAGCGCGGTTCAGGGCGGAAACATTGAACTGGCCGTGATGGCGGACCGTAAGCGGCTCGTTATACAGCGGCGTGTCGGGAGCCAGTTGCGCGTGCAGCCAAAGCTGCTGCTGCGCAAACGTCAGAGGAATCGTGGAACCGGACGCACGCTGCCCAGTCTTCTTTACCGGGTCGGAGACAGCCTTCGGCCGCGTCCGGAAATAAGATTCCAGAAGTTGATTGCGCTCCGCGTTGGTAAGAACTTCCGACATAGAATTGAACTGCGCTGCCGCGGGATTCGCCGCCTTCAAGTCAAACGGTAACGTTCTCGGGCATCTCCACTTTCAACGGTATGCCACGAGAAGCCAGGGCAAATTCGTAGATTTCCTCGAGCATTGCGATGTTGCGTCCGGCCGTATACTTCCTTTCGAATTCCTGGCGCGCGCAACGGCCCATGATCTCCATCTCGCCCGGATGGACCCAGGCCCACTCGACCTTTCGGCGGAAGTCTTGGAGATCGCCGACCTCAAAATGCAGGCCGGTCAAGCCGTCGCTCACAATTTCCTGCATCGCGCCGAGCCGCGTGCAAACCACCGGAACCGCGCAGGCAAATGCCTCGGCGATCGTAACGGGAAAACCTTCGTACCACTCGCTGGGAAAAACCAGAAAACGCGCGTTCTTCATGGCCGCCAGGGTATCGGCCCGCGACAAGCGGCCAAGGTACGTCACGGCGGGCACGGTGCCGGTCTTCAGTTCGGCTTCAACCTGCTCCCGGCAGGGGCCGTCCCCGACAATGCGGAGTGGCACGTTGGGCAATTGCTTCCAGGCTTCCAACATCGCACGAACGCCCTTGGAGTCTACCAGGCGGCCGACGAAGATCGCGTAGTCTCCGGGTCCAGACTTTGGGCCGGGATCCGGCAGAACAAAATTCGGCTTCACGCGCATGCGATCTGCGGGAAGGCCGCCGCTGATCATCTTCTGGCGGGCGAACTCAGTGAGCGCGATGTAGCAATCCACCATGTTCGTCCAGGTACGCAGGCTGCGATGAACGCCGACCATCAGCGTCAGCACCGCCGTACCCAGCCGCGATCCCTGGTAACAGCCATAGCGCACGCCGCGCAGAACGCTGTGATCGATGCACTCCTCGCAGACCTTGCCATCGCGGTAGAGCTCGGCTGCGGCGCACAGCAGGCGGTAGTTGTGGAGCGTCTGCACCACCGGCACATTCTCGCGGCGGCAAGCGTAGTAAATGGATGGCGAAAATCGTGGAAACAAATTGTGCACGTGAACGATGTCGGGGCGCAACTTCTGCAACAAGGCCCGGAATTCCCGGTTCCAGCGCCGCGACCACACGCAATCCATCGCCATGCCGATCTTCTTCGACACGCTGTCGGGATAGGCGTTCTGTTCTTCGATCTGCGTTACCTCGTGTCCGCGTTCGCGCAGCAATCGGGCTTCCGACTCGAAGACCTGGTCTTCCCCGCCAGCCATGAGATAGCGGTTGTGAACCGAGATAATTTTTAGGCGGCGCATAGGCAAGCTGGAACCGCGATGCAGATTGCTAGAATGCACCCTCTTCCGCCCGCAGGGGAACAGCAAGCTCTCTTTCCCTGACCTTCAGCGAGGCGACTTTTCGCTCCAGCATGATGAAGGCCACAGCGACGTATAACACGTTCGCGGCCACCATACTCCAGATCACCCCGCGAAGGCCGAAATAGCGGGTGGCGGGAATGCCGAAGAGGATGGCCACGACGCTGGCTGCGCCGTTCGCGAAAAACAACGATCGCGGATACTCCATGGCGCGCAACACAATCGCCGGGCCCAGTGCCGCGCTCCAGATAATGGTCTCCGCGGCGAACAGCGGCAGCAACGAAGCCGCATCCATATATTTGCCCGCGTAGAGCAGGTTGAAGATCGGCCGGCGCAAGGGAATGAGCACAACCCAGTACGCGAGCGCGCCCACGACAAAAAGAGCGGCCAGCTTGCGCGTCAATGCAGTCGTACCCTTTTGCCCCTCTTCCCCCTGCAGGCGCGCGGCATAGGGCAGGAACAACATCGAAAGAGCGGCGTAGGTTTGCAGCACCGGACCGCCAAGGTTCATCAGCGCGCGCAGTTCGCCCGCAACCGCCAGCCCGGAAAACTTGCTCACCAGCGGAATATAAACATACGTGGGAATCCAGCCAACGATGCACGTTCCCAGCGCCCACTTGCCATATTCCCAATGCTTGGCCCAAGTCTCGCGCAGGTACATGGGCGCGGTTGCCGGTTCCAGCTTGGCATGCAACTGGAACACCATGATGAAGCCGCCTACCATGGCCGCAAATCCCATCACCAGGAATGCGCTGAAGGCTGAGAGCCATCCCAGTTTGTAGACGAGGAATGCGCCGCCCACCGTCAGCACGAGATAAAAGGAGGATCCAAAAGCCGCGGGTCCGGGAGACAGCTTGAGATAAAAGCTGCGCCGCCCCAGAGCGTGAATCAGGATGAAAGGAGTGGCCGCAGTCATGCCGGCAAAGGCCATCGCTGAAGCCGGCGAATGCCACCAAAACTTCGCCGCTACCGCCGTTCCCCCGAGCAGAAGGCAAATCACGGCGGAGATTCCCCAATGCAGCCAGACATTGGCCTTCAGATAGCCGCGAAGATTGGCACGATAAGTAGTACCGGAGAATACCGAAAGAGGCTCCAACAGCAAAGCCTGATACAGGAACGTCACAAGGATGAAAATGCTGAAGGCCAGCGCATAGGCTCCATACTGTTCCGGCGCCAACCAGCGCGCGAGGAGAATGCCCAGCAGAAAATTCGATCCGGAAAACAAACCGTAATCGAGAAGCGCGAGTCCACCCTTGGTTGCCCAGGGCAGGAACTTCTCTGTAATGAATTTGCGACTGAGCAGGGGAACGCGCCCGGCTTCGCCGGCCGCCATTTCTGCCACCGCTGTTGTCTTTTCCGTTTCTTGCGAACTCACCGGCACTACAAAGTCTCCTATGCGATCTTACCGGGAAAGAATCTCAGAATGTTGAATGAAATCTTCGCGCGTTTGATGAACGGTGGAGTTGAGGCCTGCACTTCATCGTGAAGAACTAAGAGCTTAACCGCGTCTCGGCCAACTGCTCAGCTTGTGCCTGCTCCAGCCGGGCGCGCAAAGCGGCGGCCAACTGACGCACGTTGGGCTCGTTGAGAACGTTGCCATGGTCACCGTCGATCTCGTGAACCTCCAACCCGCCAGCAGCGTATTTCTGCCAGCCGCCGCTTTTGTCCTCCAGCCCGCGCAGTGCCTTTTCACTGGCCCGGAACAGCACTACTGGCCCGGGATATGCCGTGGGGCGATAATTGAGTTCTGCCGCCGCGCAGGAATTACGCACTGCCTTCACTTCCGCGGGAAAAGATAAAGCGTCGATGCGCCGCTTGATACCGCGGCGGTAGCGCGTGGCACGCTTCTTCAAATATGCCACCTTCTGCTCTGAGGTCAGCGAGAAGAAGCGGCCGAGCAGTGACGAGTTGGAACCTCCCACGTAGGTATCGACCAGGGCCAGCAGCGCGACCTCTTGCCTTCGTTCGAGGAGGCGGCGAGCCATCTCCAGAGCAACCAGTCCGCCGAACGAGTATCCGCCCAGATAATACGGCCCGTCGGGTTGCGCGTCGCGCAAGTGTTCGAGGTAGAGATCGGCCATATCGTCGACGTTACTGAGCACAGCCAGGTTGCCGTCGATGCCTTGTGCCTGAAAACTGAGAAATGGCTGATCAGGCGCCATGTGGCGCGCCAGTTCGTGGAAGCGCATCACCGTTCCGCCCAGGCCGTGAACAAAGAACAATGGCGGCTTTGAGCCTGCGGGCTGCAAAACAACCAGAGGCGACCACGATGTTTTTTCCTGCCGCATCATTCGAACCAACTGCTCCACGGTCGGAGCCTGCAGCAGTGCGGTGATGGTCAGCTTCTTGCCGAATTCACGCTCGATGCGGCTAGTCAGGCGAAGTGCCAGCAGCGAGTGCCCGCCCAGATCAAAAAAATCGTCGCGTACCCCCACCGACGGCTTCCCCAGTACACGCTCCCACAGGGCTGCCATCTTCGCTTCGAATTCGTCGCGGGGCGCAACAAAACCGTCCGCCGGACTGGAATCCTCGCGCTGAGGCTCGGGAAGCGCGCGGCGATCCACCTTGCCGTTAGGAGTGAACGGAAAACTTTCGACAAACACTACAGACGCCGGCACCATATATTCCGGCAGCTGCTTCTTCGCATAGTCGCGAAGTTCCGCTGCTGCAACGCGCATCCCGGCCGAAATCACGTGTGCGACAAGCTGCTTTCCGCCATTGGCTTCGCGCGCGACTACAACCGCCTGTGCTACGCCAGGATGTTTTTCCAGAACCGCTTCGATCTCACCCAGCTCCACGCGGAAGCCGCGTATCTTGACTTGAAAATCGATACGCCCGGCAAACTCCAGGTTCCCATCGGGCAAATATCGCACCATGTCGCCGGTTTTGTATAAACGCGACTCCGGCTCGCCGCTGAATGAATCTGCCACGAACTTCGCATCGGTAAGCTCGGGATGGTTCAAATATCCCCGCGCGACTCCCGGGCCGCCGATGAGCAGCTCGCCAGTGGTTCCAATGGGCACCGGTTGCAACTTCTCGTCGACCACGTACAAACGAACATTTGCGATCGGCCGGCCAATGGGCAAATTGTCAGGCAAGGACTTTTTGGGCTGCGGTTCGTAGGCGGTCGCGATCACGCTGGCCTCGGTCGGACCGTAGGTATTCATCCAGCGAACCCGCGATCCTCCGGCGTTCAGCCACGCCGCAAACGCGGATGACGACGCCTTCTCCCCGCCTACGATCACCAACCGCAAGCTGCGCGGCAATTCCTGCCCGATCTCGGCGAGATCGTGTACCAGTTCGTGCCAGTAGGCCGTGGGCAAGTCCAGCACGGTAATCTTGCGGGTCTCAACCCAACGCAGGAATTCCGGCGCATTCAGCGGCGTGTGATCCTCGCGCGGGATTACGCAACCGCCCGCAAACCACGTCGGAAAAATCTCTTCCAGCGCGATATCGAAGCTGATGGAGGCAAACTGCAGCACGCGGTCAGCGGAGGTGAGACCATAAACGTCAATCGCCGCAACTCCGTGATTGACCAGCCCACGATGCGTAAGCAAAACTCCGCGAGGCTTTCCAGTCGAGCCCGAAGTGTAAATCACGTACGCCAGATTTCCGGGCACGACCTCGGTCAGCAAATTCTCATTGCTCTCGCCTTCCAGAATCTCCCATCCCGGCTCAAGATGCAGAACCTCTGCGTCTGTCGAGCCCAGAATCGAGAGCAACTCGGGCTGCGTGATCAGTATAGGAGCCTGTGAATCCTGGAGAATGTGTGAAAGACGCTCACTGGGATAATCGGGATCCAGCGGAACACAAGCGCCCCCCGCCTTGAGCACACCCAGCAATGCGACCAGCAGTTCCAGGGAACGCTTCAGACAAATGGCAACCGGAACCTCCGGCCCAACCCCTTTCTTACGCAGCAGACGGGCTAACTGATTGGCACAACGGTTCAACGACGCGTAGGTAAGCCGCTGTGACCCCGTTTCGGCGGCGATGGCCTGCGGAGTCTTTGCCGCCTGGGCCTGCACAAGTTCGTGGATGCATTGATCTGCGGGATAAGGTCTGGCCGTATTGTTCCACTCGACCAGTAACCGCTGGAGTTCGCCCTGAGGAATAGAAGATGCGTCGCCGCTCGAAGCGAAGGATCCGCTTTGGTTTTCTTTCGTACTGGCGTCAGGACGGTTGGTGTCCTCCCGCTTTTCGCGCAGGACTTTGGTTGCCGAACTGCCGCCATCGAGAGCAATCTTCAACGACGTCAGGCCACGCAAGCCGAGATTCGTGCGCCATATCAGATCCTGGTCTTGGGGTTCCAGATGAAAACCGGGAAAGCGGCGCAGCAGCGCTTCAAAGGCAATCTGCCCTTCCAGCCGCGCCAGTGGTGCGCCGAAACAGAAATGAGCGGCGTAGCCAAAGGCGAGATGGCGGTTGTCTTCGCGCGCAATGTCGAAACGATCGGGATCGGGGAAGCGTTCGGGATCGCGATTGGCCGCCGCCATCACTGCGATCACGGCCTGCCGTTTGCGGATTTGCTTTCCGCCAAGTTCGCGGTCGGATGGCGCCAGACGAGCTGTGTGCTGACTGGGGCTCTCGAAGCGCAGCATCTCTTCCACCGCTGAAGGAATCAGCGAGAGATTGCCGCGCAGCTTTTTCATCTGCTCCGGATTTCGCAATAAAGTCAGGACGCCGTTGCCAATCAGGTTGGTCGTGGTCTCCTGCCCGCCGACCATGGTGATGATGACGTTGGCCACGACTTCTTCATCGCTCAACCGGTCTCCGTCCATCTCTGCCGTGAGCAGCGAGTGAATCAGGCCTTCGCGCGGATGCCGCCGGGTCTCCACCACCGCGTCGCGGAAATACGCCGTCATCTCGTCCACAGTTTTCAGCATGACCTGCGCATGCTCGGGATTGTGCTGGAAGTTGCCCAGCATCTCCGCGAAATTCGCCGACCACTGCTTGAGCCGGTGACGGTCGTCCACCGGTACGCCGAGCATTTCCGCGGTGATGATCGAGGGCAGCGGTTCCCCCAGATCGGTGATGACATCCATTGACCCGCGTTCGGCAAAAGCATCGAGCAGGCGATCGACGATCTCGACAATGTGAGAGCGCAGGACTTCAATGCGGGCGGGAGTAAACGCGCGGGAAGCGAGGCCGCGCAAACGCCCATGTTGCGGAGGATCCATGAACAGCATCTGCTTCACCATGAGTTGAGCAATCGGACTCAATTGCTCCAGCCCCATGGCGGCAAGCTGTTCGGGAGTGGCGGTGCGGTCGGCGGAAAAAGTATACAGAACTTCCAGCACGTCGGCGTAGCGGGTGACCACCCAGGCATGCAGGAAGGGATCCCAATGCACGGGAGCCTCGCTGCGCAGACGCTGGAAGAGAGGATAGGGATTGGCGAGTATGCCAGGATCGAGCAGGTGATAGAGGCTGAGCGCGGAAGCGGCGCCCTCCAAACGGGATTTCGGCTGGGCGCCCGACGACACTACCGGCTCCGTTCCACGCTTGCACTGGAGGCCGCGGATTCGTGCACTCCATTCCCTGCCGCGAC
>JBAVAV010000529.1:0-2610 GCA_049585895.1 Candidatus Sulfotelmatobacter sp.
CTAATTCTCTAGTAAAGCATGAAGACTTTGGTATCTTTGGATACTTAGTTCTTGGTTGTTTAATCATATTTTATAATTATCTGACGCGCTTGAACAGATAGTTAATTATAGACAAATATCAGATAATAAGTAATGAATGTAATTTCTAGAATCAATATACCTATCATTATATTAATAATCCTATGCTCAGGTTCAAACCACATTGTTTGTCTATTAAATCTAATGCTTTGCTTGTAGTTACTATCGGGTTTATCGTTAGTCTGCTTTGGCATATAGGTTGTAAGTTCCTCTTGACCGCCTCAGTTAATTATAAAAGTATTGCTTCTCACCGTTACCGTTGTATCCTTACGCCGTGCGCTTTCCCTGCTACGCTCCCTACGGTCGCTTCGCTATTCGCAGATTTTATATTACTCCGAGGCGCTAAGGATAGATGCTTTATAACTTAAACATGGATTCAAATATTTAACTACTTGAATCCACAGTTAAATTATAAACCTAACCTCTTCTTAGCATCATCAAAACTGATATTATGATACTTAGCAAATGTATGTATCGTTTTATCAGTCTTACTCATTTTAGGTATTGGTATGCTCGCATTCAAAGGCTTAACAGGTACTGGATTATAACTAATATCTTTAAGATGTAATTCTTCCCGTTCCTTAGCTCTTAATCCATCTATAACATCATTAAACTTAACAATGTTAGCCCGCATCTTATTAGTTAGTTCAGTTTGTTTCTCACTTAATTCAAATAATGCCTTTTGATAATTAATGATATTACTTTGTACAATCTTAGCAAATTCAAATCTCTTTGCTTCTGGTGTTGTAATAGAACTATCATTATCAATCTTAGCTTTAATACTTACAATTGCTTCACATTCATTATTATAGAACTCTTGTCTACAATCAATGACTGTTTTAATATGTCTTATCTTATCATCTATTCCATTTATTAATACTTCAGGATGTTTTAGTTCCGGTTCAATTGTAGATTGTTTGATTCTATTACTATCATTATTACTAGCAATAGATTCTAATGCTAATTTCTCTTTAACAATACATTCATTACATAATGCCATATTTAGAACAGATATGACATTAGGAAATATATCTAATATATCTACCTTACCACAAGATTCACAAGATGCATTCTCTCCATGCATTTCACTATTACGTTTACATATAGCACATTTATCTGCATCTAGAAATGACCTAGTAAATGAATGTTTCATGATTAATCATTTACCTCATTAATCTGCATATTAGGAATATATTCATAATCATCTTTTGGATAGCTATTATTACTATCCATAACTACTTCATCCATTATTACATATTCACATAATTCATTATCTTGAATAAATCTTGCACAAACAATGATGTCATCAAATTTAAATAAAGTAACATCATCATCATTCGTATTAGCTACTTCTAGATATATCATATGATTATTTAATTCCAAACAATTCATCTAATTTCTTTTTATCAATCTTAACTACTTCTGATTTATTAGATTCTACTTCATTAACAGATTTAAAATTAATATTCTCTGCATGTTTAATTCTAGCATTATAATTCTCATTAATTATATCACTAGTACCATTAATTCCTGTATTAATTCTACAATTTAAACACCAAGGAAAATCAAATTTCATATTCTCAGAATCTAAAATACCATTTTCTTCACAATTCCAACATACAAATGCTTTTCCTGCTAATAGATTCTCATAATGTTTTGGCATATGATGCGAACATGTTGGTAATCCGCAGGCAAATAATTTCTCGCCATTAACAATTACTCGATGATACTTATGTACGTGTTTCTTTGCCATTTCTATTATTCTGATACCTCCATTTTAACAATTAATAATAGAAGTAATAGGTTAATTGAATATAAATGATATTAAATCAATTAACCTATTACCACTGCTATTAATTTTTATATTTATACATTACCATATTACTACCTAGCATATATCCTAATGGTAATTGTTCATATCCATCTTTAGATTTACTATGAATATAGATATTAACTTCTTTATCCACATTTAGATTTAATCTAATCACTATTTTATCATTTTCATAGATAATAGTTTCATTAGGTCTAGATTTATTATATTCTTCTTTAGTCATATTTTATAACTGTCCCTTTCAGATGACACCCTCTCTGTCCAGTCTGAGAGTGAGTTCATCATACCACACCCTAGGACCCGTGTCAACACTCTATAATATCTTTTAAAATGGTATTTTATAATCTATTTTATAATGATACACAGACACACTCTCTTATGGGATTTTATATTATATTATCTTAAAAAAAAAATAAAAAAAAGAAAGTACAAAAAACTGGCTAAAGTGAGTATATGTGTGTATAGTATTTTAAAAGTGTCTCGGAGGGTGTGTAGGGTGCCTATGGGTTAACTCTCTCTCTCACTACACAGAGACTCACTATCTGAAATTCAAATTACGCAATTAATTACTTAAAACTTGGCAGAAATTTAACTATGATATAAAATATGATATTTTCTGCCAAGCATTAAAGAATTAATTAAGAAATATGATTTAAATCTATCTGACAAACCAAATCTTATAATTTCCTACACCATGATAC
>JBAVAV010000530.1:0-5185 GCA_049585895.1 Candidatus Sulfotelmatobacter sp.
ACAATCCAGTGCAAAGTAGCTGCCGGCGTGGTGTACACGCCGAATTCAAACAGTTTGAGCACAAAACGCTGGTACATCTTGCGATCAACGTACTGGCAGAATTCCCGAAAGTCACGGATGGCGTTTCTTTCCGTAAACATCACCTGAAACATCGGTCCCACGCCCTGGACGATCGCTGGAACGTTCTTCGTTCGAAACACTTCGACAAGCCCGCGGCGCAGCTTATCTGCGATTCTCCAGACGTGTTGGAATGCGGCGCAGTTGTTTTCCGTCAGCTTGCGTAAACTGGCTCGGGCCGCATGCAGTCCGATGCGCGAGGCGTTGTGCGTGCCATAGTGCAGGACGCTGCCCCAGGCCAGCGCCTGCATGATGTCGGCTCGTCCCGCAAATGCGGCCACGGGAAGCCCGCACCCCAGCGCTTTGCCCAGCGTGACCAGATCGGGCGACAGCTTGTAGTACTCCTGGCAGCCGCCGGGCGCGATGCGGAATCCTGTGACGGTCTCGTCGAGGATAAAAAGGATGCCGTTTTGCCGCGCCAGTTTCTCGAGTTCCTGTAGGTACCCATCTGCGGGTGGAATCACACCCATGTTGGCCATGATGCCCTCGGTGATGATGGCGGCAATCTGCCCGGGATGTTCCGCGATGGCGCGCTGCAGCGTTCCGAGATCGTTCCAGCGGACGACGATCGTATCTTCGAGCGCGTGCTGGTTTAGTCCCAGGCTGTCGACAACGCGAATGGAATCGTCGCCTTGGCCGGCCGCGTCGTCTGCCGGCGCTGGGTTCGAGCTGACCAATACATCGTCATACCAACCGTGGTAGTGGCCTTCAAATTTAATGATCTTCGGCCGGCCCGTGTAGCCGCGCGCCAGCCGGAGAACGGCCATCACGGCTTCGGTGCCCGTATTGGCGAAGCGCACGCGTTCAGCGTTGGGCACCAGCTCGCGCAGCATTTCTGCCACTTCGATCTCGATTTCGGTAGCGGTGGCAAAATGAGCTCCGTTGGATGCCGCTTCGGCGACCGCGCGCGTAACTTCGGGATGCGCATGCCCCAGGGGCAGCGCTCCAAAGCCCATCATCCAGTCGATGTACTCGTTGCTATCCGCGTCGTAGAGCCGCGCGCCGCTTCCTCGCTGCATGAAAAGAGGATATTCGCCGTAGTTCAGCGGTCCGCGCGACGAGGAACTGCCTCCCTCGATCAGCAGATTCAAAGTCCGCTGGTAGAGCTGCTTCGATTTTTCCGTGCGCAAGGCCAGATGAAATCCTTATGAGGGCAAGCCCGTATTCACAGCAGCGGGAGTGGCACAGATGGAAGCCGCGCCCTTACAAAGTTACTATGCGACCAGGCCTGGCGAACAAAAATTCAAGCTGGTCGTCAGGACGACATCATTCTTCTTCGCGCCCTCGGATGCCGGGACCGGGTTAGGTCCGACAGAAATAACCCCTCTCCGACATGGCTTCCATTTTCTGACGTCGGCATCTTAGAGGGATTCGAATCAAGAGAAAAGATCAACGAGACCCCTTGCCGGCGGCGCGTCGCTATTAGTACGGGGTGACGACCGCGTCTTCGGGATAACCCGGCATCCCAAACTCGGGAACGTCCAGACCTTCCTCTTCCACTTCTGGCGCCACCCGCATGCTTTTCGCTTTGTTGACGCACCAGAAGACAACGTAGGTTGCACCGAACGCCCAAGCGGCATAAAGAGTTGCTCCCATGAGCTGGCACAGGAATTGCCGCGTATCGCCGTGTAGCAAGCCGGTCACGCCTTGACCCGTCTGGCCCAGATACGTGTCGGTGCCGACACCGTTCCATCCTGCGCCATAGGCTCCGTCGGCAAAGACACCAACGCTGACCGCCCCCAGCCAGCCACAGTAGCCGTGCACAGAAATCGCCCCACAGGGATCGTCGATCTTAAGAACCCGGTCGTTGAAGAGGACACCGCCACAGACCAGGCATCCCGCCACCACGCCGATGACTAGCGCCGAAGTCGGAGACACAAAGGCGCACGGCGCGGTGATCGCTACCAGTCCCGCCAGCATTCCATTGCAGGCCATGGTTATGTCGGGCTTGCCGAACGCGAAATACCAGAGGAGCATCGCAGTCGCGGAGCCGGCGACCGCAGCTAAGTTAGTGTTCACTGCCACTACGGAGATGCGAAGGTCCGTTGCTCCCAGCGTGGATCCTGGATTAAAGCCCATCCATCCAAAAAGCAGGATAAATGTACCCGACACCACGTACACGATGTTATGAGCGGGAAAGACGCGGATCTTTCCCCCTGGACCATACTTGCCCAGGCGCGGGCCCAGAATAATCGCGAGAGCCATCGCGCAGAAACCTCCGACGGCATGAACTACGGACGATCCCGCGAAATCCACATAACCGTGGCCCAGATTCAATGTAGAGCCGGCTTGCGACAGCCACCCTCCGCCCCATGCCCAGCAGCCGGAGATCGGGTAAAGAATCGCCCCGATGAAAAGTTCACACAACAGGAATGCCCAGAACGTGATCCGTTCGCAGACGGCGCCAACAATAATGTAGCCGGCAGTTTCCATAAAGACGACTTCGAAGAGCGTTAAACAGTTGCTGGCGCTGTCGTAGGCCGGACCGACAAGAAAAAAACCCTTCCCACCCACGAACCCCCATTGACCGCTCCCGATCAGAAAGTGGTTGAGTGTGGGGATGCCGCCCAGGTTGGTGGGCGCGGCATTGATGGCAACGGCCCCGAACTGGAAGGCATATCCGACCGCGTAGTACGCCAGAAACGCAAACACGTAGGCCGCGAAGTTCAGCATCATCAAGTGGGCGGCATTTTTCTTTCGGACCAGCCCGCAAGTAAGCAGGGCAAAACCTGCCTGCATGAACAGAACAAGGTAGCCAGTGTTCAGGGTCCAGGCGAAATTTGTCGCGACGCGAACGTGCCCTACACTGTCCGCCAGCTTTACGGCGAGCGGTTCTCTCGCCGCTTGAGCTTGATAATCATCGAATGCCTTCTTGTTCTTGGCATAGTCCGGAGCCGTCTTGTCGGTAGGCTCGGCGACTACAAAAGGATTGCCGGCAGCGTCCACGGCAGCAGCTTTGTCTCCGGTTGCAGTGCCAGATGGATCAGGCTTTGGCCCATCGTCGGCAAAACAGGGCGTTGATAGTCCTGCGAACAATCCGGCGGCTAGAAGGATGGCGGCGATGGGCGCCACTAAAGACAGCCTCAGAGAGTGCCCGTGGTCTCGTTCTGTCATGTTGGGTTGCTCCTGTTTCCCGAAAACGCGGGCAATTCTCTGCCGGCCTGACGTCTGCTGGAAAAGGCTAGCGGGTATCGGTACAACCGTACCAATGAGCCGCACGCCGCTGATGACGCGTCGTCCTGATTCCACTGTGGCTGTTCCAAAATCAGCCATACGCACACGATTCGCAGACAATAAAGGGGAGCACCAACTGAGTCCAATACATATTTCTTATCGCACCCATCAGACACTCCAGTGACGTCGGCCCGAAGGCAGCGCTGCTGGGGCCAAAGGCGCAGGCGCGCTCCCACCAAGAAAGACTGGGCATTATTGAACAGTTTTCCCTTGTCTAGGAGAGTTAAGGTCTAACACGATATAGAGCGCGTGATTTTCTGGCCGCGTCACGAAGCGCGATCTCACTTAAGGAATTAGGAAGGAACTGGAGGACAATAGTGAGCGGCAAACCAAGTGCCACCCTGCCCGGAATGGTCGAGAGAATCATCAAGTCGCCAATCCCAAATGCGCCAGACCAAGCACAGATCACAGTGGATGGAGCCGATCCTTTTTATCGAGAAATATGCATCAACAACACGTTGACGAACGGAAACGGGAATGAGGTAAGCCTGACAGCCGGTGCGCAGGTGGAAGTCACTGTCAAAGCGGACGCGAAGGCTACCACTACGGAAAGTAAAGAAGAACGCGAATACGTTTCGACGACACACACCCTTCGATAAGGATTTCAAAGGGAACCCGAACGACGCCGATCTCGAGAAACGCCAAAGTCAGGATGGCCGCCCTCGAGCCATTTGGCTATTCGACCAGGAAATCACGGAATCAGATCTGGGCGGGATCGTCCGGGTCGGGCTCGCGCACTGGAGCGTCCGGATTGTCGGGAGGGTTCGGCGGTTCTTTAATAGGCGCCGGTGAGGGTTCTGCGGGCGTGCGCAGATGCTGCCAAATGAGCGAGGGCGTTTCGAATTGCTTCTTTACTGACATGGCATTGTGATGCGAAAAGCGTCCGCAGGGATGGGGGCGGATTGTGCGGGGCGGGATACTCGATTGTCGAACAATCCCGCTTTCGGGCCGTGGCAGCGCGACTCCGCTGCCCGCGGACGCTCCCGCACTTTACCGCGAAGATTAAGGCAGCTTTTCCCGTTCCTGCCGCGTGGTCAGTCTGACGTCTTCCTTCCGCGCAGATTCTGCCATGCGCGGCTCGTCCATTTCCTTCTTGACGCGAGCGAGTGTCGCTTGGTCGGATTCTTGTTTCGGGTCATTTTTATGTTTACGCATGCCTTTACGATGTCACCAGTTCAGAGAGATTACAGGTCAATTTTGAACAAGGCTGGCGCTCTTCACATTTATTTCATGCCGTACCATTTTGCACTGTCGTACCAATCTTTGAAATGAAGCCGCCTAAATGGGAAGCGGCGTGCCTTTCCAGCTTTCCGCAATCCCTACCGGCTGTCACCCTGACCGAAGCGAAGGACCCTGAAGTCCCACACGACCAGCGGCCCTGTCAAGTCGTTTTCACCACCGCTGCGCCGGTTTTGGTTTTCTTCCTTCCGAGATCGATTCGGAACGTCCCTGTCGGGCCATCGCCGTTGTAGACTCGGGCATGCCTTTCTATCCCCACGCTTCGGCAACCAAACATCTTTTCGAGCAACGCGAGAATCCTCCCGAGCATTATCTTGTCGCCCACAGCGACGGCGGCGCGCGCGGCAACCCCGGTCCCGCCGGCTACGGCGTGGTTATCCACGATCAGTCTGGTAAAAGAGTCGCCGCTCTCAGCGAATATCTGGGCCACCAGACCAATAATTTCGCCGAGTATCAGGCCCTGATCGCCGCACTCGAATACGCCCTCAAGCATGGCCCTAAAGCCCTAAAGCTGATCAGCGATTCGGAGTTGCTGGTTCGCCAGATCAAGGGCGTCTACAAAGTGAAGAACGCCGTGCTGAAGGACCTTCACGCC
>JBAVAV010000531.1:0-2243 GCA_049585895.1 Candidatus Sulfotelmatobacter sp.
ACCCTCCGTCATTTGCGGGAACACGATGTCCTGAATGATGCGGCCGGCCTCGCCGTTCCGATGTTCGAGCGCTGGTGGCGGAAAACCAAGGATTCCGTCGCCACCTAGTCCCAAAAGAAGCGAGTACCTCGCCGCTCCCGACGAGAGGCAGGAGTCATAACCTTGAAATACCGCGGCAGTTCCGGAAAACAGGCTTGTCAACCCGTTCGCCTGGTTTCCTTGCTGCGCGAGGTATTTCAAGTGAAGGCCAAGATAAGGCAAACCCAGCACAAGGGCAAGCGTCGCACCCAGCAACGCCTGCGCAACAGCAAACGCCGCATCGCCCACCGCCTGCGCAAACGGCGCTGGCAGGAGCAGTGCCGCCGTCACTTCCAGGACCAAAACATCCACTACGACTACTCCGCCAAGGTCCGCGCTGGACGCTTCGGCGGTCTGGGCGCCTGCTTGCTCCTGGTCAAACGCCTCGGCCTTGCCGACGCCTTCGATACCGACCTGTACCTGCTCAAACGCCATCTCCCCTATCATGAATCCGATCACATTCTCAACCTCACCTACAACATCCTGGCTGGCGGCACCACCCTGTCCGATCTGGAACTGCTCCGCAACGATGAGATCTATCTCGACGCCATCGGAGCACAACGCATCCCCGATCCCACCACCGCCGGTGATTTCCTGCGCCGCTTCACTCCAGAGAACATCAGCACCCTGATGCGCATCATCAATGACAAACGCCTGCTTGTCTGGCAGCAACAGCCTCCGGCCTTCTTCGAGCATGCCATCGTTGATGCCGATGGCACCATCGCTCCCACCACCGGCGCGTGCAAGCACGGCATGGACCTGTCGTACAAGGGCACCTGGGGCTACCACCCCTTGCTGGTCTCCCTGGCCAATACCCAGGAACCTTTGTTCCTGTTCAACCGTCCGGCCAGTCGCCCCAGCCATGAGGGTGCCGCTGACTACCTCAACCAGGCTGCTGCTCTGTGTCGCAAGGCTGGCTTCCGCCAGATTACCTTCCGCGGCGACACCGATTTCAGCCAGACCGAGCACCTCGACCGCTGGGACAACGACAACATCCAATTCGTCTTCGGCATTGATGCCATGCCCAATCTGGTCGCGCGGGCCAAGGCATTGGCCGCCACGGACTGGTCGAAGCTCGACCGGCCGGCCAAGTACGAAGTGAAGACCCAACAGCGGACTCGCCCCATGGCCGTCAAGGAAGAGGTGGTGCATCAGAAAGGCTACAAGAACATTCGTCTGATCAGCGAACACGTGGCGGAGTTCGACTACCGTCCTGGGGCGTGCAAGAAGAACTACCGGGTCGTGGTCTTGCGCAAGGACCTGGTGGTCGAGAAGAAAGGCGCAAAGGTCGAAGATCGGGTTCGCTACTTCTTCTACATCACCAACGACCGCACCAGGAGTTGTGCGGAGGTGGTGTACTTCGCCAACGACCGTTGCAACCAGGAAAACTTGATCGAGCAGTTGAAGAACGGGGTCAAGGCGCTGCGACTGCCGAGCAACACGTTGGAGAGCAACTGGGCGTACATGGTGATTGGGGCGTTGGCCTGGAACGTGAAGGCGTGGCTGGCGTTGTTGCAGGCAAAGCCCGAACACCGCGACGCCCTGCTGAGCATGGAGTTCAAGAAGTTCCTGCAGGTGTGGTTGTTGCTGCCGTGCCAGATCTTGCGCAGTGGCAGGCAACTGATCTACCGGGTGTTGCAGTACAACGAGTGGGTGCCGGTCCTGTTGCGCAGCGTGGAGGTGCTGCGCCGGTTGCGCCTGACCTGAAGCTGAATTCCTGAAGTCGAGGTCTGGATGCCTCGATCCGCACTGGCTCCCAACCCCCGAAAGACCGCGAACATGGTGACGCCACAACTTGACCTCATCACAACCATTCACTGGTTGCCGGAGATGCCACGCCTATGAAAATGTCAATTATAGAGTATACGCGGAGTATTTCTATTGCTTGTAATACGCTTCTTTTCGGTCTAGGGCGCCAACACCTACTCTGGGGCCACCACCGTCAGCGCCGGTACCCTCCTGGTTGGAGTTGCGAATGCCATTCCCAGCACGTCCGACGTGACCGATAACGCCACGCTGGATCTGGATGACCACAGCGACACCATCGGCGCCCTGAGTGGCAGCGGCAGCGTCACCAGCAGTGTCGCGGGTTCGGTGACGCTGACGGTCGGGCCACCAATGACAGCGGCACCTTCTCGGGCGTCATTCAAAACGGCAGCGGCACG
>JBAVAV010000532.1:0-2427 GCA_049585895.1 Candidatus Sulfotelmatobacter sp.
CTGCTGGACGTGAGGGGTTCGATGCATTCAACGGCATGCCGAGCATGCGCCAGATCGGGTCCTGCTGGTTGTCGAGGTATGAGCGAACGGACATGGTGTGCTCCTTTTCGTGGTAGGCCCTGGGCTAGCCCTTTCACCAGGGCCTGTGCGTCAACCGCCGGCGGTAGGCCGGCCCGTGACGCTTCGTAGAAGATGGTTTTCAGCAGGCGGGGGCACGCCGAAAGCGTGCCCCCTGGCGCCTAGTATTTGTAGCCGCCGAGTTCCGGAGCGGCAGCGAACGGTGTGCCGCCCGCGAACTGCAGAGACGGCCCGTACCGGACGAGCAGACCGACGTAGGCGTATACCTGGAAGCGAACCTGGAGAGTCCCGGACACCACCTCTGGTAGTACGCGTGCGCGGAGGTCCGACTCGAAGAACCAGCAGTCGTCCGTCTTGACCGTCGCACAGTAGGAGTACGAGGAGCCTTCGAGGGCGGTTGCGGCTTTGTTCGATTTTTCCGGGATGTTGACCGTGTGGTACACGTTCGGCCCGAGCGGGGTTTTCATCAGCATCCCCTCCGCGGGGGTGCTGTCCGAGTCGAGCTGGCCGGAGATGTTGAAGTTCGGGAAGTCCGTCGCGTTGACGAGCAGCCGTCCCTTTTCCTTTTCGGTGTCCGTCGCCGAGGCGAGGAACGCCGCGATCGACGGGTTGATGAAGTGATGTACGTTGCTGGTGTCGTAGCGTTCCTTCGCCAGATGCGACCAGTTTGCGCCCATCGCCTGGAGAATCACCTGCGGCGTGATCGCCGACGCCGATTCTCTCGCGACCGCACCCCATGAGGTGCCGGGGAACAGGCCGCGGATCGTCCCGGCGTTAAGTGTCGTGTAGTTCGCGCCTGTGCCGTAGGACACGTTCTGGTCGACCGTCAGGTTGTACGCCTCGAGCAGGTCCTCCTGGACGACCCGGTCGAAGACCTGGCCCGGGGACTGCTCGATCAGCTGGATCGCGACATCCTCCTGGCCGGCGAGGGTCTTGATCGCCGCTTCGACGAATTCCGTTTCGATGTCCCTTGAGGCGACCCCGGCGTTGTCCTGCAGCTGCGGTGCGACTTCCGCGCCGAGCTTGATCTTGGGGAGTTTGATCGTGTCCGTACCGGGAGGGACAGGCATGTTCCGCAGCTGCGGCGCGATCGTCCGTCCGGCACGCAGGTAGGGGATGAAGTCGTCCTCCACCAGCCACAGCGGCGGGACGAATTCCCCGCCGACGCCTGGCCCGCGGGACGGGTTGGCGCGCTGTTCCAGGCCGCGTTTCTCGAACGGTGACGCCTCGAACCCGCGGAACCCCTTTCCGGCGCTGCGACGGAACTCTGCCTCGGCCTGTTCGATCTGCGTTTCCGCGGCACGCTTGGCCTGGGACCCGCGAACCTCGACGACCTTTTCCATCATCTTGCCGTGTCTGGCGAGACGTTCGTCGGCCTCTCCCCACCCTCCGGACGGGAGTTTCGCTACCGCCCGGAGCTGCCGGTCGGTCCCGACGAGATCCTTCCAGTAGGAGGTTTCGTGCGCGTTGTCCTTGCGGTAAACGAGCGGCTCGTCGAACTGCGCATCGTCAGCGACCTCGACGGTGTTTTCGTCGGCGACCTTCCGGCGCTCTGCTTTGCGCTGCAGTGCGTTGATGCGCTGGTCGTACTCGTTGAATCGCTGTTCGAGCTCGTCGTATGCGGTGCGGTATTCCTCGCCGGCGTGGGCGTAAGCGTCGCGCTCCTCGTCCGTGGGCTTGTCGTCGTCTGATTCCTGGCGCTCGTCGAACGCTTTGATGGCGTCCTCGCGCTTCTCGATGAGCTCGTTCCATTCGTCGCTGATCGCGGTGCGCTGGTCTTTGAGCCCGTCGAGAACCGTCGGCTCTGTTGCTGTAGCCATGATTCCTTCTTTCCGGGAGACGCCCCTGTTGGGGCTTGGGTGGTTTATCTCCGGGCGGTGCTCGATCGTCGGCGGCGGTGCGCGCCCTTTCGGGGGCGTCCAACGGCGCGACGGTGGAGTCCAACGCGGTTACTGCAACGTCAGTGGTAGCCGGTCTGTACGACCATGCCCGCACCGGCGAGGTATGACACCCCGGCGGGGTAGCGGCCGAGGATCGCGGCGACATACCTGTGGAGCTGGAAACGGGCGGTGAGGGTGCCGGAGAGCACGTCTAGTTTCGTGCTCGCCTTCGGCTCTGAGTAGAAGATCACGAAGTCCGACGGGCGGCATGCGACGATCGTGTCTTGGTTCAACGCGGCCCCGAGGGTTGCTGGGATCGCGTCGTTCAGGTAGACGGCGAATCCGCCGAGGGAGGCGATGGGGAATTCCCTGCCGACCATGTCTGTGAACACCTGTGGGCGTTCGGTGTCTGCTGTGAACGTGAGGTAGGCGTGGCGTGAGGTGTTCATCATCAGCGCCTCGGTTGGTT
>JBAVAV010000533.1:0-5035 GCA_049585895.1 Candidatus Sulfotelmatobacter sp.
AAACGCCCGGGGACCGATATCCCGGCTAACAAGTGGAGGGAATAGGGTCTAGCCTCCCCCGCCGGGGGAGTTGACTTCAACGAGCGGAGCATGGGGGCTCCTCCTTAGTTACAGCAGTTGTGAAGGACCTGGATTGGAAGGCACAATACTCCTGCCGCCTCAGGACTTAGCAGGAGCAGGGGTGTCCAGATTTGGCAGTGCTGGGTCTTGTAGCTCCAATTTCCTCGGACAAAACAAAATTCTGTCTGAAGTTACGAAGTCAGAACAACTCCGCTCCTTTGCCTCGCAGTCATCCATAGATTTTTCCTGCGTATACGCGCCATTGCGCGGCAACCTTTTGCCTCCTCGCCGCAACGCTGAATCTCCTCCGCTCGTTCCAAAACCCGGAACTCCACCGGCGGCATTCATCGAAGGCCACAAGCAGCGTGAACGATTTTCTCTTGAATAACTTTGAAAGAGGAGGTTCCGGCGCACGAAGTCACCGCAAGTCAACCAAGGACCGCTCCGAGGCCCGCGGGTCTCCGCATTGCTGATAGAATTTTCGGTCGCAGGCACTCATCTTCCGGTCCGAGCGTTCCGAGGTCCAATGTCTTCCCACAGCGCCAAAATTAACCGCGCCATTCTCAGCGTGACCGATAAAACCGGCCTCGCGGATTTCGCCCGCCAGCTGGTGAAGCTGGGAGTTGAGCTCGTCTCCACCGGTGGCACCGCCAGGCTTCTGCGCGATGCCGGCATCGCAGTCAAAGATATTTCCGATCTCACAGGCTTCCCCGAAATGCTCGACGGCCGCGTCAAGACGCTGCATCCCAAGGTCCATGGCGGCATCCTGCATCGGCGTGAGGACCCTGCTCATCGCGCCGCCGTCGCCGAGCATGGCATCGCTCCCATCGATATGGTCGTGGTGAACCTCTACCCTTTCGAAAAAACTGCGGCTAAGCCAGGCGCGGCCTTCGGCGAACTCATCGAGAATATCGACATCGGCGGACCCTCCATGATCCGCTCCGCTGCCAAGAACTTTCACGACGTAGCCATTGTTACTTCCCCGTCGGATTACAGTGCCATTGCGGACGAGTTAAACAATTCCGCCGGTTCACTCACCCTCGAAACCCGCTGGCGCCTCGCCCAGAAAGCTTTCGCTACCACCGCTGCGTACGATTCCGCTATCGCCACCACGCTCGAACGGGTCAGCGCCAACGGTAGCTTCCGCCTATCGTCCGCGCCCGAAACCTTTCCTAAAACTCTGCGCCTCTCTTTTCAGAAGACGATTGATCTGCGTTATGGCGAAAACCCGCACCAGAAGGCAGCCATGTACTCCGACGGTTCCAGCGTCGGCGTGGCCAACGCCTGCCAACTGCAGGGCAAGGAACTTTCCTACAACAACATCGTCGACCTGCAAGCGGCCTGGGATCTCGCACAGGAATTCAACGGTCCCGAAGATGCCCCGGTCTGCGCCATCATCAAGCACACCAATCCCTGCGGCGCAGCCACCGGAAAAAGCCTGGCGGAAGCCTTCAAGAAAGCGCTGGAATGCGATCCGGTTTCGGCCTTCGGGGGTGTGATCGCCGTGAATCGTCCGGTGGACGGCGACGCTGCCGCAGAAATGCACAAGCTGTTCGTGGAAGTCATCGGCGCGCCCGGCTTCGACCAAGCTGCCAAGGCAAAGTTTGCCTCCAAGAAGAACCTGCGCCTGCTTGAAATTGTTCCCGCGAGCCAGAAGTGGACGCTGAAAAACGTTTCCGGAGGAATGCTGTTGCAGGATGCCGACGTCCGCCCCTTGCAGCCCTCCGATCTGCGCGGGGTCACCCGCCGCCCCCCCACAGCGGAAGAAACGCGCGCACTGCTGTTCGCGTGGAAAGTTTGCAAGCACGTCAAATCCAACGCCATCGTCTACGCCCGCGACGGACAGACTGTAGGTGTGGGCGCCGGGCAGATGAGCCGCGTGGATGCCGCCAGAATTGGCGCCATGAAGGCGCAATTGCCCCTGGCAGGGACGGTCGCAGCCTCTGATGCCTTCTTCCCGTTTCCCGACGGCGTCGAAGAAATTGCCAGGGCGGGCGCAACAGCCATCATCCAGCCCGGCGGATCGCAGCGTGATCCCGAAGTCATCGAAGCCGCCGACCGGCTGGGACTCGCCATGATCTTCACCGGCGTGCGCCACTTCCGCCACTGACCTTCGAGTGCAGCCGCGAAGCGGCGGAAGAATGCAGCCCACAGCCTGCCCTGAGCCAAGTCGAAGGGGCGCAAGCCGTGGGTAGGAATGCGGACCGAGAACAAGCCCCGGAGGGGCGAAAGAGAATCCACGAAGCTGAAAGGCCCGAGCCCTACGCCCTGGCGGGCTGAATCTCTTCCACGTCCACAATGTCGGTGGGATATTTCCCGGTATAGCAAGCCGTGCAGTACGAGGTCTTCTCGCCCTCGCCGCAAGCCTTCTTCATCCCTTCGAGCGAGAGATAGGCCAGCGAATCGGCGCCGATGTAGGCGCGAATCTCCTCCACCGACTTGTTCGCCGCGATCAACTGGTTTTTCGACGGCGTGTCCACTCCGTAGTAGCATGGCGAAATCGTCGGCGGGCACGAAATCCGCATGTGCACTTCCTTCGCACCCGCGCTGCGGATCATTCTCACGATCTTGCGGCTGGTAGTGCCGCGCACGATTGAATCGTCGATCAGCACGATTCGCTTGCCCTGCAGCAGCGCCCGCACCGGATTCAGCTTCAACTTCACCCCGAAATCCCGCACGCTCTGACGGGGCTCGATGAACGTCCGCCCCACGTAGTGATTGCGGATCAGGCCAAAGCGAAATGGAATCCCGCTCTCCGCTGCATATCCCACGCCAGCGGTCACGCCCGAATCCGGCACGGGGACTACAAGATCGGCTTCCACCGGCGCTTCCCGCGCCAGTTGCCGTCCCAATTCTTCCCGGCTGCTCTGCACCGCGCGCTCAAAAACTATGCTGTCAGGCCGCGAAAAATACACGTGCTCGAAGATGCAGCTCGACTGCGGCGCCGCCGCCGAGTAAAAGTGCGAGGTAATGCCTTCCGGTCCCACCACGATAAGTTCGCCGGGTTTCACATCGCGTTCGTAGGTTGCTCCAATCAAATCGAACGCGCAAGTCTCGGAGGCAAAGACGATGGCGTCGCGCTTGTGTCCCTCCGTGGCCGGAATGCGGCCCATGGCCAGCGGCCGGAAACCGCGCGGGTCGCGCGCCGCCATGATCCGGTCAGGACTCATCATCACCAGCGAAAATGCGCCTTCCACCCGCCGCAATGCGTCGGCAATGGCCTCGGGCAGGGTTTGCTCTTTCGACAGCGCAATCAGGTGAACGATCACCTCGGTATCGCTGCTGGTCTGGAAGATCGATCCCTGGCTTTCCAGCCGCGCCCGCACCTGTTGCGCATTCACCAGGTTGCCGTTGTGCGCCACGGCAATCGCGCCCTTGTTCGATTGCACCAGGATGGGCTGGGCATTCAGCAGCGCAGAATCGCCGGACGTGGAGTAGCGCGTGTGACCGATGGCCAGCGTGCCCCGCATGCGAGAGAGCACATCTTCCGTAAAGATGTCGGCCACCAGCCCCATCGCCTTATGCGGATGCAGATTCAGCCCGTCGGACGTCACCATCCCCGCCGATTCCTGCCCGCGATGCTGCAAAGCATGCAGGCCGAGGTAAGCGAGCTTCTCCGCCTCCGCGTGAGCGAAGATCGCGACTACTCCGCACTCGTCGTGGAACTTGTCGTGAATAAGCATTTAGCCTTAGCTCTTGGCTCAAACCGCGAGGCGGCTGTATTTCCCCGGTGCCTTCGCGACCTTCGCGGCGTTTCTTTGCGAACTCTGCGGTTAAAGTCTCCTAAGCGCGGGCCGATCCGCCATCAATCCGCCGCCAGCAATTCAGGGTCGGTCTGCAACGTCGACTCCAACGCCGATTCGTAATCTTGATTCAACTCCGCAACCACCGCAGCCACCACCACATGCCCATCCAACGAAATTTCCAGCCGCTCCGGAATCGTTTCTCCGACGGCATCTGCCGCGATCCCATGTTTCTGCGCTGTCTGTTGGATTCGCGCCACGTTCACCGGGTCGCAGGAGATCACAATCCGACTGGCATCTTCGCCAAATAACACAAACTCCGCCGGCAGCCCATTAGACGCAAGATTCACCTGCGCCCCCACACCTTTTGCAAATGCCTTTTCAGCCAGCGCAACCGCCAGCCCGCCGTCGGAGCAATCGTGCGCCGAATCCACCAACTCCTGCCGAATCAGCTCGATGACCGTACTCTGCAGCGCGGCTTCCTTCTCCAGATCGAGCTGCGGCGGATATCCCCACAGTGCGCCCAGGACTTCTTTGGCGTATTCCGAAGATCCGAACTCCACCTGTGCGTCGGTGACATCGCCCGCATCGCCTGCGCGCAACAACATAATCGCGCGTCCGGTCTCCGCGAAATGCATTTTCGCGGTCTTGTGTACATCTTCGAGAATTCCCACAACCCCAAGCACTGGCGTGGGATAGATGCCCTCGCCCAAAGTCTCATTGTAAAAACTGACGTTGCCGCCGGTGATCGGAATCTCCAGCTCTTCGCAAGCTTTCGTGATTCCATCGATCGTCTGCGAAAACTGCCACATGATGTGCGGCTTCTCCGGATTGCCGAAGTTCAGGCAATTGGTTGCGCCCACAGGAGTTGCGCCCGAACAAGCGACCTTGCGCGCGGCCTCGGCCACGGCATGCATCGCGCCCAGCCGCGGATCGAGATAGCACCAGCGGCTGTTTCCATCAAGCGCCATCGCCAGCCCCTTCTGCGAACCTTTAATCCGAATCACGCCGGCATCGCCCGCGCCTGGAGCCTCCATTGTGTTGGTCTGCACCATGTGATCGTATTGCTGCCATACCCAGCGCTTGCCGCAGATGTTCGGGCTGGCGAGAAGCTGCTTGAGATTGTGCGTGAAGTCGCTGATTCCACCGGGCTTCTTTTCGTTAAGTCTGATCTCATCCGGCATCTCGCGCGGCACAGGCGGCTCCCAGCGTGCCAGCGGACGCTTGTATAC
>JBAVAV010000534.1:0-5867 GCA_049585895.1 Candidatus Sulfotelmatobacter sp.
GCCTTGCGCGCGGCCTCGACCGCATTGCGAATGTCTTTGCGATTGCCGAGCGGCGCTTCCCCGAGCAACTCACCACTCTTACTTCTTACTTCCATGCTGTAGCCGGAATCAGGCCTGACTTGCTTCCCGCCGATATAGAGCTTCACCGTGCGGTCAATCGCGAGATCCGCTTGTTGCTGCCGGGCAGGTGATTTCATCGGCGCGCTCTCCTGAGCGCGAACCGCAGGCGCATTCTTGAACCAGGACGGCTCCAGATACTCCAGCAGCCCCTCTCTGCCGCCCTCTCGGCCATAGCCGCTTTCGCGGTACCCGCCGAATCCGCAGGAGGCATCGAATAGATTGGTGCAGTTCACCCACACTACGCCGGCTTTTATTTGCGCGGCAACCTGCAACGCGACGTTAATGCTTTCGCTCCAAACGCACGCCGCGAGGCCATAAACCGTGTTGTTGGCGAGATCTACCGCCTCGGCGGGAGTGCGGAAGGTCATGGCGGCGAGCACTGGCCCAAAAATTTCCTGCTGAGCGACCATCGAGGCGGGATGCACGTTGTTGAGCAAAGTGGGAGGGTAATAGAGCCCGCGCGACGGCATTTCGATCTGCGGCTGCCAGCAGACCGCTCCTTCCGCCACTCCCTGATCCACCATGCGGCGGATGCGCTCCAGTTGCACCGGGGCGACGATCGCTCCGATGTCGATTCCCTTGTCCAGGGGCGCGCCGACGCGCAACGCGCCCATACGGTTGCGAATTTTTTCGATGAGCGGCGCGGCAATGCTTTCCTGCATCAGCAATCGCGATCCTGCGCAGCAGACCTGCCCCTGATTTAACCAGATCCCATCCACTAAACCTTCCACCGCGCTGTCGAGGTCGGCGTCTTCGAAAACGATGAAGGGAGACTTGCCGCCCAACTCAAGCGAGATCTTCTTGTGACTCTGGGCGGTTGCGCGGCGGATGACGCGTCCCACTTCGGTGGAACCGGTGAAGGCGATTTTATCGACGTCGGGATGCTTCACTAACGCCTCGCCCGTGGAACCGTCGCCGGTGACGATGTTGACCACCCCGGCCGGCAGGCCGATTTCCTGGCAAATTTCCGCAAAAGCGAGAGCGGTGAGCGGGGTGAACTCCGCGGGCTTGAGCACTACCGTATTTCCTGTCGCTAGCGCTGGCGCTATTTTCCACGCCAGCATTAGCAACGGAAAATTCCACGGGATAATCTGGCCGACCACTCCGCAGGCAACGTAGCCCGGAAATTCCGATTCCAGCAGTTGCGCCCATCCGGCGTGATGATAAAAATGGCGCGCGACCAGAGGAATATCGATGTCACGGCTTTCGCGGATTGGTTTGCCGTTGTCGATTGTCTCCAGCACGGCGAGGCGTCTCGAATGTCTTTGGACCGCCCGCGCCATCGCGTACAAGTAGCGCGCGCGCGCATGACCGGTGAGCGCCTGCCACTGCGGAAGCGCTTTTCTCGCGGCCCGAACCGCAGCATCGACATCGGCAGGCGATCCCTGAGATATGGCGGCGATTTCTTCGCCTGTCGCGGGATCGTTGGTGTCGAAGAACGCGCCTTCGAGCGGCTGCCGCCACGTTCCGTCGACAAAGTGGCCAAAGCGCCGGCCATGGCGGTCGAGCCAGGTCAGCGCCTCTTTTGGATCTTCCGGCGCCGGGCCGTATTCCATGCTCAGGAATTTTTCAGCGATGCTCATTGATACGGGTTCCACCGCGTTACGCCATCGGATGCCGGTAGTCGGCGGAATACCGGCCCGTGGCATAGTGCTCCAATTGCCGCTCGATGTCATTCAAAAGTCCGCTTGCGCCGAAACGGAAGAGATCGGCTTTCATCCAGGGCGTCCCGAGTTCTTCCTTCATCAGCGCCAGCCATTCTGTCGATTGCTTGGCCGCGCGAATCCCGCCGGCCGCTTTGAATCCCACGGCCATGCCGGTTTCCTGCGCGTATTCACGAATAGCTCGCGTCATGACAATTCCAACCGGCAGAGTGGCATTGATTGCTTCTTTCCCCGTGGATGTCTTGATGAAATCGGCGCCCGCCATCATGGCAACGAAGCTGGCGCGCCCCACATTGCGCAGCGTAAGCAGATCGCCCGTCCCCAGAATCGCTTTCATGTGGACCCGGCCGCAGGCTCGCTTGAATTCGGCCACTTCGTCATACAGCGCCTGCCATCTTCCGTCGAACACATGCGCCCGCGTGATGACGATATCAATCTCGTTCGCGCCGGCCTCCACCGAACGGCGGATTTCGCCAACCCTTTCTTCCATGGGCGACAGGCCCGCAGGGAATCCCGCGGAGACGGCGGCCACTCGAATGCCGCTGCCCTCGAGCGCCCGCACTGCAGTCTCGACAAAGCGGTGAAACACGCAAACCGCCGCGACTTTGATATCGAGTTCCTCAATCTGCAACTGCTTCACAAGTTGGTGCTCGATCGGCTGCCGCGCCTTGGCGCACAGCCGGCGGACGCGATCTTCCGTGTCATCGCTGGAAAGGGTGGTCAGGTCCATGCAGGTAATCGCGCGCAGCAGCCAGGCGGCTTGCCATTCTTTTTTCACGGTCCGGCGCGCAATGTGCGTCTGTGCACGGCGTTCCACGGCGCTGGTGTTTACGCGAACCTGCTTCACCCAATCGAGGTTCAGGGGAATGCCGCGATTGGAGAGCAGAGGGTGTCCGGAAAGCGTTGCGATCGGCAGGTCTGCATCTGGCGCAGAAGGATCCACCGCACCGGCAGGTAAACGTCCGGCAGCCCCATAAAGCCCCTTATTCTCGGCGGACACGCCTTGCATTGTACGTTAGATGTCCCAGACTCGGTTACGGCGCTCTGGCCGTTTGACCCGCCTTAGTTTGACCTTGACACTATTTCGCCTCCGAAGCTAGGCTACGTCGCCAGCCAATTGTGCTAGATGTCTAGCGATATGCAGGAGGTGCGCACATGAGGGATCTTGGCCGTAGCCGTTATCTGGTTTGTCTGGCGCTTACCCTGATCGTCTACGCTTGTAAGAAACCGCCCGCCACGGGGTGTCTGGGGAGCAACCTTGGACCAACGTTGAGGTATGGATCCCGCAATCTCACGCCGACCGTTGGCGTAGTCAATACAAACCCGGTCGTCTCCAAAACGCTTTACGTCACCATGTCGGGTGCACCCGACTTTCGACTCGATGTTGGGGGGCCCATGATCGGCGATGTGTTCGAAGTCTGTGTGGTTACCAACCCACCGGCCCCTCGCCTGGGCGTCGATGTCACCGGCGTGCTCGAAGACCCGGCAGGTCCGAGCGGCCCAGCCAATTTCTGGCAGAACGTGTTTGCCAGCTTCTTCGTCCGCCCACTGCAGGACAGGCCGATCCCTGCCAATGGTGTGCTCGACTTGGACGTGTCGGCGCAGGATCTTCGCAACGCCATCAGCAACCCACCCCTCGGATATAGCAGTGGCCGGATGCTCATTACCGTCATTTTGAGTGACGGCCCGCACAAGTTGGACCTCACCATCGCGCCGCAATGAGGGTAGGGGCTGTCGCTGTCCGGGAGCGCTCCCGGCGCTGGGTGATGCTCGGCTTTTTGATTCGGACGTTCAACTTTGGGAGGAACGATGTTCACGCCGCCGAGTCTGGGCATTGCGCTGTTGATGATGATCACGAGCGCCATCTGCTGGGGCTCCTGGGCAAACACCTACAAGGGCGTGAAGAATTATCGCTTTGAGCTTTTTTATTGGGACTACGCGGTCGGCATCTTTCTGGTGTCTCTTATTCTCGCCTTCACCATGGGAAGTTCCGGGCACGATTCTTCCAGTTTTCTCAATAACGTCCACCAGGCCGACACGTCGAACATCGTCAACGCTCTCATTGGCGGAGCCTTGTTTAATCTCGCGAATCTCTTGCTGGTAGCTGCGATTGACATGGCAGGCCTGGCCGTCGCCTTCCCGATTTCAATCGGAATTGCTCTCGTGGTCGGCGTCGTGCTGAGCTACGCCCTTCAGCCCAAGGGGAATGCCGGATACCTGGCTTTGGGCGTCGCGTGCGCCCTGATTGCTGTAATTTTAGACGGCAAAGCTTACGGAAGCCTGGCGAGCACCGGACGTTCCGCTTCAAAGAAAAGCGTGGTCACCTGCGTCGTTTCTGGAGTTCTGATGGGCCTGTGGGCTCCGTTCATGACGCATGCCATGACGCGCGGCAATACGCTCGGACCCTACAGCGCGGCGGTATTCCTGACGCTCGGGGCGTTGCTCTCCTGCTCTATCTGGAACGTCTATTTCATGAAGCATCCGCTGGTGGGAGAGCCGGTTAGCTTTGGCGGATTCTTTAACGGCCCGGCATCGGGACACGTTTTGGGTCTGCTTGGCGGCTGCATCTGGGGCGTCGGCACAGTTTTTAATCTGGTCGCCGGGAGTTTGACTGGAGTGGCCATCTCCTACGCCATCGGACAGTCTGCTCCCATGGTCGCGGCGCTCTGGGGGATTCTCGCGTGGAAAGAATTTGAAAATTCCGGCCCTCGCGCCAAGATGTACTTAACGTTCATGTTCGTTTTCTACGGATTGGCGATTTTTCTGGTTGTGCAAGCGAACGGATAGTCTCGCCGGTAGAAGTAGGGACATCCAAATCGCCGTTCAACGGACCACCACTTTCTCAATCTCTGCCCGTAGTTGGCTGTAGGGCAGCGCTCCCGGATGGTACATCGCGATTTTTCCTGTCCGGTCCAGCAGCACCAGCGTCGGCGTGGTTGAAGCGCCGTAGGCGTCAAAGTTGTACTTGCTGATGGGCACCGGCATGTCGAGCAGACCGCCGTAAAAACGATGGCGCACCGCGTCGATGTAGCCCAACTCGTCGCCGGGCGAGGCATGTTCGATCTGCGCTGTATAGCCATAGAGCCTCGTCGGACCCACGACCTTCAGTCCCTGCGGCGCGAACTCAGAGCGAAGCTGCGTAATGATGGGCGCTTCGGCTTTGCAGTCTGCGCACCAGTGCGCCCAAAAGAAAAGCAGCACCGGCGAGCCTTTGAGCCGGGTAAGTCCGGGCGGCTTCGATCCAAGGTATTGGTCAGATCGAAGAGCCGGGGCCGGCTTCCCCGGAAGCGATAGCAGATTCAAGTTCTTCTGCAGGCGTTCCCGGAGAGAGGTGTTTCCATAGGTCTGGAGCGCGCTCTGAAGCAGCGTTACCGCCTGGGTCCGCTGGCCACGCGCCGCCAGTACCTCCGCCTGCACTTCATACGCTGCCCCTAGGGCGATCGGCAAGTGCGGTTCGGCATCCAGCTTTCGCTGCTTGAGCTGCTCGACTGCCAGATACTTGGTCTGTTTCGCATAGGCAGCGGCCTGATCGTATTGGCGCTCGGCTAACGCCGCGCGTCCCATCCACGAATAAGCCTCGAGGTACTCGCTGGTCACGCCATTTTTGGCACGATAAGAATCGAGAACGGCTTGTGCGGCAGCGGATCTATTCTCAGACAGCGCCTGACGAACATCCTCTACAACGCCGGCTTGGGCCGAAACTGCGAATGCAAGAAAAACTGCCAACGCTCGTAAGGGCATTCTTATTCGTAAGGGCATTCTTAGATGATGAATGCTTTGCCTGACGGTGGCAAATCCAGAATCCGCTGCACAGCCCTGCTATACGGGTAAACACAATAGCGGCAACAACTTACATAATGTCGACCGGGATCTTGTAGCTATTTTGACACCTTCCACGTACAATAGAACTGCGTTTGATCTTTAGAGTTCCTTCGCAGTACCCAGTTTCTCCGCAAACCAGCGTGTGACCTGCCTGCAGAAGAACCCTTTCAAAGTTTCAGCGCTACATTCAAGAAAAAGGAACATTGCAACACCATGGAAACAGGAACAGTGAAGTGGTTTAACGACGCCAAGGGCTATGGT
>JBAVAV010000535.1:0-3668 GCA_049585895.1 Candidatus Sulfotelmatobacter sp.
GGCGTATTTCTGTGTGTAGTTCTCGGTATTACTGTGATTGCCTGCTTGGCTGAAGGCCCGTTCGGCAGCTACAAAAGGAAGGTTTGAAAGGAAATGAAGATCGAAGTTCTCTATTTTGAAAATTGTCCCAATCACGTTCCCACGCTGGAACGAATTCACCAGGTCCTCCGAGAAGAGGGTTGCGATGCGGAAGTCAGAGAGGTTCTGGTTGCAGATGTAGAGACAGCGCACAACGTGAGATTCCTAGGCTCACCTACAGTTCGTGTTAACGGCCTCGACATCGAGCCGAAAGCAGACGAACGAAAGGATTTCGGGTTGATGTGCCGCAGATACTCAACCGGAATACCTTCCCACCAATTGATTCGAGAAGCCGTCCGGTCAGCATCGGTTGGGAGCACTCCACAATGAACAAGATCCGATTCGTAATCGACCCATCTCTCAGCGCCATTTACGAGGATTGCTGTCCTCGTTTACGAAGCTTGGCAGAATGATCGATTTCAATGGTGAGAGAGATGTCTCAAATGGAAGCAAATCAGGCGCCAGGTAAATCCGATTCAAGGAGCACCGTGGTTGCCAGTCTGGCTGCGCTCGGCAGCGTGATTGTGGCGTCAAGCTGCTGCCTACCGCTGCTGCCTTTTCTCTTCGCTGCCGGAGCTGCGGGCACATCCGCTTTTGTCGTCCAGTTGCGACCGTACCTGCTTGTTCTATCCGTGTTGCTCATTGCCTTTGGGTTTTACAGATCGTGGCGGGCGAAGCAATGCAATTGCAAGCCTAGCTGGATTAGCACTTTTTTCTTATGGTTTTCGGCGATTGTGGTTGTCGCATTCATCTTCTTCCCACAGGTAATCGCCAACTTGGTGGCCGATCTTTTGGCAGGCAAATCATGAATCGAAAGCGAATGCTTCTTGTTGTGGCCCTTCTGATGGTGTTTGGGGCTGTATATTACTTTTACGGCGGACATTCGACACCGAAGCTACAGCCGCCTCTGGCCAGCTTTTCTTCAGGCGATCTCACGCCGCTGAAAACTGCGTTCAACTCTTTTGCGTCTTCTGTCCGTGTTGTCGTTATGCTGTCGCCCACTTGAGCCGTTTGTCTGCAGGGGGCCTCTGCAACCGGACAATTGCTACAGGAACTCAATAACCAGAACGTACGGGTTTTTGCGATCTGGGAGCCGGTGCTGCCCACGGATTTTGCTGCGCCTTCGACCGCTGCCCTCGCGCGCATTCCTGATGTACGAGCGGTGCAGTATTGGGATAGGAGTCGAGCATTGTCTCACTTGCTCGGAGAACGGAACCGCTCAACGGTCGTATGGGACTACATCGTGGTATATCAGCCAGGAACACTGTGGCAAGATGCTCCGCCCAAGCCGGTTTATTCTGACGGTCCTGTCCGCGACGTGATTGGCGGAGCGAAGGATGCCATTCACCGCTTACTAGCAAGCGGTAGCTCGCTTCGGTGATTTCTTGCGGGGTGCTCGTCGGGCTCAGGTACTCTCACTCTCGACGATCGCGTTAGGGGGCAACATGTCGCCTACCCTCGCAGCTAGTCGGCCTTACCTCCGTCAAAACGCTCGACAGACAAGCGGTTTCGGGTCTAACTGCTTTATCTTTTGTTCGCAAACTGAGAAACTATCTGGAAGGTTTCGGGTTTTAATCTGCAATCGCCAACGTATTGCACCGCCTCGTCGCGACCACGTCGTAGATTCCACATCTGTGTGGTTTCCATATGGGCAGACGTGTCTCAATACGAGCGGGGCTTGCTACTGCCGTGGTGGTAGTCCTCACTACTGCCTCGTACTACGTCGTCATCGCATACCGTCGAGAGGCAACTAGGACTCGCCTCACCTCCACTGACGTGCAACAGTCGGCAGACCCGCAGGTTTTGCTCAAAGCCGCAGATCGTTTCTATTTTCTAAATAATGGACCCGCAGCTGGCCCGCTCTATGCCAGAGCTGAGAAGCTTTTCTCGGAGCGTGGCGATGTGCGGAATGAACTTCACGCTAAGGTCGGCCGGCTTCGATCAGAAGCGGAAACGATGTCCTTCGTTGATCTTTCACGTTTCTTGAATGAACAACTCCAGAATCCCGTCGTCCAGAGTGACAAGAAACTGCGACTTTGGTGCCTGATCGCAAAGGGCTACACGGACATCGAGATTGACTACCGAGCTTCAAAGCGCGATTGGCTGGAAGCGCAGGACATTGCAAAGAGTTTGGGCGAGGATCAGTGGGTGACGAGGGCATCTGGCGAACTGGGTCTGATCGGTTTCCTAGAAGGGAATCCCGGACGGGCGGCCAGACTTCTGGGTGGCGCGCTGCTTTCCACCATGGCAAACGGTGACACCGGTGGCCAAGTGCGGTTTCTTGAATTGCTGGGCAGAGGCTTCGAAGAAGTCAATCGCCATGCAGAAGCTCTGAAATTCTTCGAAAGAGCCATCAAGCTAGCGGAGGCTGATCCTAACTGTGGGCTTCCGTTCATGGGGTATGAAGGAAAAGCTCAAGTCCTGGTCTCGCTCGGCAGAACCGACGAGGCAAAGGTGGTACTTGAGAATGCACTCGCCAAAGCGCGATCACAACAGAAGCGGGGCCACGAGGCGCAATTGCTGATTCTTCTCGGAAAACTGGCGGCACAGAAGGGTGATCGACAGCAAGCGGTGAAGTATTTGGAAGATGCCGGCCAATTCGCGACCCAAGCCCAGTTCTACCGGATGGAAGCCGACGCCATGTTCGAACTGGCGCAAATTTATCGTGATACCGGAGATCTTGCCACAGCGGATGCGCGCGCCACTCAGGGTCTGGTTGCGAGCCAGCGGGTTGGTGATCGCTATTACGTGCCTCGCAACTTGACGATGCTCGCTGATTTGAAGGCGCGTCGTGGGAACTTTGCCGAAGCAAATGCTCTCTACGAACAGGCGGAAGATGTGATTGAGGGAATGCTGATCAGCGTCGATGAGCCATATTGGAACAGCTCCGTTGCTGCAGCGATGAGCGACACCTACCTTCGACACTTTGAACTTGTCACCAAGAATGGTGACGCGCCCGGAGCGTTCGCAGTTCTGGAACGCGTTCGAGGCCGAACTCTCGCCTGGGCTCTTAAAGATAGAAAGGCACCGCCCGCAACGGAATCAGATCAGACAGCCGCGCTGGAAGGCGATGTTGCGGGTCTCCAAGCCCGACTCATGCAGACGAACAGCGCACCTGAACGAGAACGATTGCTGGACAACCTCGTTGAATACGAACGACGGCTAGGTCTGGCGTGGACCAGAGAAGACGTTCCCACCGGACGACTTCCGGTACAGCCAGCCGTGTTGTCGAATGTGGAAAACGATCTGCATCCAGATGAAGTGCTCCTGGAGTACGTGCTAGATGATCCCACCTCCTACTGTATCTCGGTGACGCACAGGGGTGCGCGCGTTCAAGCGCTGCCGACTGGGCGCGAGGAAGTGGAAAAGCTATCGGAGCAATTTGTCGATGATGTACGCGCACAGGGAGCAGGGGTATCAATGTGGTCCGATCGGGTATAGACGTGATGGCCGAAGAAGAAGTATGAGCGCAACAATACTCGCGGCCCTTCTTCCGAAATCATGCTTGCTTGCTCGTCCCGAGTACCGGTATCGAAGCCCAATATATTAGGTCATTTGATTCATTTGCTGCAGTAACCTCGTATATTAGG
>JBAVAV010000536.1:0-2202 GCA_049585895.1 Candidatus Sulfotelmatobacter sp.
CGGCTACGTCAGCCTTGGTTTTGTACAGATCGCGCTTGGGATCTTCTTCTGCGGGAGGCTTTTCTCCCATGGCGAGGTTGGTGAAGAAATAGTTGGCATTGGCAGCATGAAGAAGCTGCTCGGCAAAACTGCGCTGGGCTGGCGTAGGTTTGAAATCATATTTGTCTTCCGGGAAGTCCTCGGCCATGGCGATCAGTTTGCGGCCAATATCGTTCCAGGCTTCGAGGACGGCTTGGGATGGGGTGGGCGCGGGCTTGATGGCTTCTTTCTTGGCGTCTTGCGCGCGGGTGGGCACGGCCAGAGAGGCTACTGCCAGTGCTGCTACTCCCAGCAATGCTGCTGCGTTCTTCTTGTTCCTCATATTTTTCTCCGGAGTGTGAGGTGCCGCAATTGTACTTGGACTATCGCTGCGCGGAAAGGTGAGCTGGGCGGAAAGGTGAGCTGGGTGGTTCAGGTCGGTTAACGGGGATAAACGCAAATTCATAAGGCCGGTTTCGTTTGCGTCGGGAGAAAAATCAGCCCCGATGGCCCGTCGCTATATTCCGTTGGAGCGCTGGCGGATCAGGGACAGGAACTCCTGGCGAGTTTCTTGTTCCTCACGGAAGCAGCCCAACATGGACGACGTCACGGCCTCGGAGTGCTGCTTTTCGACCCCGCGCATCATCATGCATAGATGGCGGGCCTCGATGACCACGCCTACACCTTGCGGCTCGATAACCTTCTGAATGGTCTCGGCAATTTCCGTGGTCAGGCGCTCCTGGATCTGCAGGCGACGGGAGAACAACTCCACCAGCCGGGGAATCTTACTCAGGCCGATCACCTTGCCGTTGGGGATATAGGCTACATGCACTTTTCCGAAGAATGGCAGCATGTGGTGCTCGCAGAGGCTGAACATTTCAATGTCTTTGACGATGACCATCTCATCGTAGCCCACGCTGAACAGTGCGCCTTTGAGCAGGGCTTCGGGATCTTCGCTGTATCCCCGGGTGAGGAACTGCAGCGCTTTACGCACGCGCTCCGGAGTGCGGACAAGCCCTTCCCGCTGAGGATCTTCGCTCAAGCGAACGAGCATTTCACGGACAAGGTCTTCGAAGCTGGCGCTGGTGATTGTAGTTGGTTCGCTGGCTGGTTTCATAGGCATTGAGTAATTTGGTAATTGAGTAATTTTGTAACCTGAAAATACGCAGTGGTCTGCCCGGCGCGTTCCGGTGCAGCCCTTACGGGGCTTTGATCCTCTCCTGATCGCCCGCGTATTCGAACGAGTTCATCATGGTTTCTTCCAGTTTCACTCTTTCCAGATGCGCCGGGCGGAAGCCGCGCTGCACTATTTCGTAAATCTGGGTGCAGAGGTTTTCGGTCGTCGGCACGGTTTGGGCGAATTCTTTCAGCATATTCAAGTTCTCATGATCGTAGCGGGCCCGCACTTCCCTTTCGATAAATCGGTCGAGGTCGGCCAGGTTGCAGACCATGCCGGTGCGCTCATCGACTGTCCCGCTGACCGTGACTTGCAGCGTGTAGTTGTGGCCGTGTCCGTAGGGATTATTGCACTTGCCGTAGATCACCTGATTTTCATCGCCAGACATTTCCTCGCTGTGCAGACGGTGCGAGGCGGAAAAGCGGTAGCGGCGACTTAGATGAGCCTTCATCTTATGGACCTTATGCTCCGGGCCTCATGCCTCACCGTAGAAGTCGACGAAGAGATCGGGGGTCTCATAGACGCGGACACGATGCAGGTGAGATTTCTCAAGCTTCGGGGCGAGGCGCTGCCAGATGGCGATGGCGATGTTTTCCGTGGTGGGAATCTGATGCAGGAACTCGGGAACTTCTTTGTTCAGGAAACGGTGATCCATGGCGTCGAGAACTTCGCGGTGCATGATTTCCTTGAGTTGCTTCAGGTCGACTACGAAACCCGATCGCGGGTCGACTTCGCCCTTCACCGTCACTTCCAGCATGTAGTTGTGCCCGTGACCGTTCGGGTTATTGCATTTACCGAAGACACGCTGGTTTTCTTCCGGGGTGAATTCCGGGTTGTGATAGTAGTGCGAGGCGGAGAATTCAGCTTTGCGTGTGAGATAGACCATGGGAAACCAGTTGCTGGTGGCCAGTTGCCACGAAACCAACTCGTTCAGAATATGTGCGGCCCTTCCAGCCTACATTGCCTTTCGCGTGTGCCCGCTTCGAGCGCAGCAGTAAGTATGAGAA
>JBAVAV010000537.1:0-5477 GCA_049585895.1 Candidatus Sulfotelmatobacter sp.
AATCGGGAGAGCACGGCGTACTGCGCGGCAAAATCGAGGCTGGGCATCCAGTATTTGTGCTCGCCTTGGGCGCGGAGAAACTGGGCCCGCGCATGTTCGACGGCCGCCTGCACAGCAGGATTTGAATCCGGGGCCGCGGGATTTTCAGCGGGCGTGGTCTTTTCGGGCGCGATCTGGGGCGGAGCAGGGATAGAATCCTCCGTCTCAATGCTGGCCGCTGGCATTCCGGTCAGTTTCGAAAGATGCTCACGCAGCACATCGGCCGCGCCTTCGGCCTCGGCAATGTGCAGGCGAACCCGCGCGGCCGACAAGCGGGCCTTGGTGCCTTCGATTTCGCTGTCGACGCCCTGCTTCACACGCTCTGCGACCGCAGCCTGCATCTTCTGGGCGTCGGCGTCGCTTTCTTTCAGGCGCAGCAGGCGCTGCTCCCACTTCTGCAGTTCGACATAGCTCAGCACTGTGTCCTGAATAATCTGGTTGCGCTGGTCTTTGCCTCGGAGAGAAGCGGCGGCGGAATCGGCGCGGGCAGCTCCGAGAAAGTCGCGCAGCTCAAAATGAAACAGCGGAGACTGCGCGGTCAGGTTAAACAACGACGGGGCCGCGCCCTCCAGGCTGAGGGGAAATCCGTATGACCATCCCAAGCCATTGCCGGTCGTCACCTGCGGAATGTAGCTATTGCGCAACTCGCGATAGTTGGCGCCGGCGATCTGTTCGTCCGCGGCGGCGAGCTCGGCCGAGGTGGCATGCTTGAGGGCGAGCTCGACCATGCGCTTCAGCGGCACAGTCTCCGCCAGCAGCGAAGCAGGCAGCAGCAACAGCACGGCTTCCAGCAACACGCCAAGCAGCGCCCTGTGAGCGCGCGCCACACCCCACGAGTTCGGTTTCATCGTGTCCCCTTTGCAGTGGTCTGGGATGATTCTATGGACAATCTGATGCAAGCGGAATGTTAAATGTCGGCCGGGAGCGGCGGGTAGAGGACCTTGGCGGAGGGCTAGTAGATCCCTTCCGCGGAAAGGTTCACAAACTTATAAAAGTGTGGGATGGCATCACGTTCGGTCACGACGTCCCCAAGGGAATCAGCGTTCTACCCGCTTCAAACTTTCCTGGGCTTTGGAGAAATCCTTCGCCAGCGCTAGCGATGCGCGATACTCCTCGGCAGAGCCCTGACGGTCGCCTTGTTTTTCCAGCAACTCGCCGAGCATGTAATGCGCCTTGAATACCGGCGCCTGCTCCACCGTGGTCGAAGAAGCGACGTATCGCCGCAAGAGCCGTATGGCTAGCCGAAAATCGCGGCCGGTACGCAGCAGCATGCTGGCGGCGTCCACTGAGGCCTCGGGACGGTCCTGCGGCGCAGACTCCATGGTGTGAAGCGCCTGATCCATCTGATCGAAGCGATTGGTGTGGCGGTAAAACAAAGCCAGATTGAGCCAGGCTGATGCGCCACCGTTGCTGGTGGCGATGGCGGCGCGATATTCCTGCTCGGCCAGGGCTGTATCTTTATTTTTCTCCGCGATGCGGCCCTTGATCCAGTGCGCCATGGCAGCATCTTGCGGCGCAAGAACATCAGCCTGCGCGCGGGCTTTGTCCTTGCTGCCGCCGACGATGCCGGGAGCTTCCAGGTAGAACTCGGCAAGATCGGTTCTCGCTTCCCAATTTTCCGGATCCAAAGCTACGGCGCGCTCAAATTCCGCGCGGACTTTTTTGGCCATGCCGATTGCAGATAGAAAGCCGACACGCTCCGCCTTCTCCCCATAAATGCGGCCCAGCCAGAGATGGTAGCGGCTGTTGCCGGTATCGAGCGAAACCGCTTTTTCGCAGGCGGGGATGCCGCGGTCCCACTCATCGAGAGTGAAATAGGAGCGGCAGAGCAGGTTATAAGCCTCGGCGCTGGGAGAGCCGTCGATTTGCTGCTGCAAGCTCTGGATCGCCTGATCCACGCGGCCGGCAGCCAGCAGGTCTTGCGGACCGTCGGACGCATTCGCGCCGGGGAAGGTTATCATTATGAAAAGCGATAAACGAATCAACCATGTCATAAGTTATGGCACCACCTGAACCCGCGCGCCGTCGTACAAAGGCTTGGAGTCCGCCGCGGAGAGAGCGACTACCGCGTTTTCCGGAAGGCCGCCGGTGATCTCAATCTGCGTAAGATTCTGTAGCGAGATATCCACCTCGCGCCGTTTCAAGCTGCCGTCCACTACCTGGTAAACGTAAGGCTTGCTGTCGTCCACGCGTACCGCTTCGCGGAGCAGCGTGAGCGCATTGTTGTGTTCGGCGGCGATGATGGTTACGCTCACATTTACGTTCGGCAGCAGGCGCAGATCACGATTGTCGACGGCGCAGGTCACCTCGCCCACGTTGCGGGCGCCGTGTAGCTTCACCGTGGAGGGCACGCTGCTGACCGCTCCGTTCCACACCCGCGAGGGTAGGGCGTCCCACACCACCTGAATTTTCTGTCCTGCGGCCAGGCGGCCAATATCCGGTTCGTCAACGAATGTACGCACCAGCATGCGCGTCAGATCTCCCTCCTGCAGCAAAAGATCTCCGGTCTGCACGTAAGCGCCCTGCTTCACAGGCAGGGAATAAACAATGCCATCAAAGGGCGCGCGCACGTTGCACTTTACCAGCGCATCTTCGGCGGCATCATAGGCGGCCTGCGCTTCGGTTCCTTGCGCCTGAACTTTGGCGACCTCGGGCTGCGAATAACGGTCTTTCTTTTTGTGCTCGGCCAGGGTCACGTCGGCCTGGGCGCGTTGCAGGTCGTCCTCGGCTTGCTTGACTTCGCCAGCCGACGCTGCTCCTTGCTGCTGCAGCGCGTGGAAGGCGTCGAGATTGCGTTGCGCCAGGTCGCGGGCGCTGCGCGCCTTCAATAACTGCGCCTCCAGTGTCAGCACCTCTTCCTGCGTCCCGCCGGCCTTCAACCCGCTCTGATCGGCCTGTGCCGACCTCATCTGCGCCTGAGCCCGCGCCGCCTGGCTGCGTACATCGGCGGCGTCAAGCTGCAAGAGCAGTTGGCCTTTGCGGACGTGGTCTCCTTCTTTTACCAGCAAGCGCTCGACCGTCGTTGGGACCGGGGCGTGCGCCTCGAAATTCCGGATCGGCTCAACCTTGCCGTTAGTCGAAATCAGGCTGCGGATAGGCCCGCGTTCCACGCTGGTAACACGCACCGGAGTGGGCCCGCGTCGGGTGAAGACGGGAATTAGCACGGCCACAATCGCTGCTCCAGCCGCGAGCCATGGCCAGCGCCGCCGCGGCGCCGATGGGTGCGAATTGTTGCTACCAGCCAAAGTATTTTCTTTCAGGAAGCGGCAAGAACAACTGTAAGCATTAATTTACCACCGGCGACAGGCGCGCAAAGTATACTCGTCCCTCCATTGGCCAGTACATGATTAGATGCTGGCCGCAACCGCGAGGGCGCATTAGAACGCGTACCCTGTCACGTTGAGATGGCCGCGCTCGCGGTCTCCTCGGCGAATTCTAAACACCGTCTCACACAATCGCGCGAGACGCGCAGTTTCGGACGCCCTTCTCGAACGTTACAATATTATTATGCCGAAGCGCTCCGCCCGCTACACGCCGCAGCACGCCGCCGCCGGACTCAAAGCCCAGTTTCCAGAGATTGAGACCTGGCCGAACCAGTTTCCGGGCTACGAAATTGTGATTGACGATCCTGAATTTACCTCGGTGTGCCCCAAGACCGGCCTGCCCGATTTTGGCGTCATCACGTTGCGTTACCAGCCCGACAAACTGTGCCTGGAATTGAAATCGTACAAAGAATATCTGCAGGGCTACCGAAATCTTGGGATTTTTCAGGAGAACGTCGTCAACCGCGTGCTGGAAGACGTGGTCCGCTGGGCGAAGCCGGTGTGGGCTGAGGTGAAGGGAGACTTCCGGCCGCGCGGCGGGATCTCGACGGCCGTGGTGGCAAGATGGCCGAGACCGAAGGGGAAGAAGAAGTAACGCGGATATACACCTACCGTTTCGATCAATCGCCCGTGCTATATTCGCTCGACTCGTGGACGCACCCAAACCTCATCCCGGCACGGCGCTGGTCGTGCTCACCGCGCTCAATCTGCTGAACTACGTGGATCGCAATGTGCTGTTTGCGGTGCAGCCGCTGGTGCAGGACGAATTCCACCTCAGCAAGGCGCAGATTGGCTACCTCACCAGCGCGTTCCTGGGCTTCTACATGGTGGCCGCGCCCTTCGTTGGGCCGCTGGCAGACCGTTACTCGCGCAAGCTCATCATCGTCCTGGGGGCGATCTTCTGGAGCGGACTCACGCTTCTGACAGCCGTCACTCACAGCTACACAGAATTGTTAATTCGTCACACGCTGGTCGGTGTTGGCGAGGCCACCTTCGTCACCATCGCGCCTACGTTCGTCGCGGATCTGTTCGCGGAAAGGAAGCGCGGCCGGATTCTGGGCGTGTTCTATCTTGCGATACCGGTGGGCTCGGCGGCAGGATATCTGCTGGGAGGCTATCTGGCGCCTCACCATGGCTGGCGCTTTCCGTTCTATGTTGCCGCGGCTCCCGGCTTTGTGCTGGCGATCGCAGTTCTGTTTCTTAAGGAGCCAAAGCGCGGGCAATTTGATTCGCTGAAAAGCACTCCGGAGCGCGTAACCGTGCTCGGCTTGGTCCGCAATCCCGCTTTCCTCACCGCAACCCTGGGAATGGCGGCGATGACGTTTTCGCTGGGAGGCATCCAGGTGTGGATGCCGCAGTTTCTCTACAGCGAGCGCCACTACTCGCTCGAGGCCGCCAACCTGACGTTTGGACTCATCATTGTCGCCGACGGCATCCTCGCCGCTTTGGCTGGCGGATGGCTCGGCGATTATCTGCTGCGCCGGATGAAGAGTTCTTACTATCTGGTTTCGGCGGCCAGCATGGCGCTCGGCGTTCCCGTCATGATTGTGGCCCTGTTCGTCAAGGGATGCGTGATGATGCCCGCCATCGCCGCGGCGGCGTTCTTTCTTTTGCTCAACACGGCGCCGCTGAATGCGGCCGTCATTAATTCGGTCGACGCTCACATCCGCGCCACTGCGCTGGCGGTCAACATCTTTATCATCCACATTCTGGGCGACGTTCCCTCGCCCACCATGATGGGCTGGGTGGCTGACAGGCGCTCGCTGCAGGCCGCATTCATTCTGCCGGTGATTGCCATGGCCGTCTCTGCTGCCATCCTGTTTTACGGGATGAAGTTCGCGCCGCGGGTGAAGTTCGACGGTACAGCGCTCGCGACAGGGAAGACGTAGGCCGGATGCATTACTTTCACTGGATTGCTGGAACAATTCTGGCCCTGGTCTGGTTCTCCCGCATCGTCGACGCCGCTCTCGGCATGCCCAGCGTCGCCGATGTTTCCCGCCCGGAGTGGGATCGTAACCCGGTCACGCCTGCCGGCAATCCGCGCGTTTCTATCATTGTCCCGGCGCGCAACGAAGAAGAATCCATTGAGGTCTCGCTCAACGCTCTGCTCGCGCT
>JBAVAV010000538.1:0-2509 GCA_049585895.1 Candidatus Sulfotelmatobacter sp.
TAGCATGTCCAAGTCCTTCGTCGGCTGCTCCCGCTTCAAGCGGTCTTCGGCTTGAGCCGAGCCTCGATCATCTCCAGTAATCCAGCGCCGGCTTCACCGGCATCGCGGGTGGAAAACTCGCTGCCCAGTTCGATCACGGGGAGCCTGGAGGACGCGGCTTGGAAAACTTGCTGCGTCGCCGGGGACGCGGTCATGTCCGCGCCTATCAGCAGGAGATCAAAATGGTTGACCCGCATCAGGATCAGAGCGTCGCCTCGGTGGCTGCTGGTGTGGACGTCGTATCCGGCGCGGCGCAGAGTCTCGCGCAAGTAGGCGAGCACATCGGCATTGCTGTCCAGGCACAGAATACTGCGCCCGGTGCAAACACGTCTTTCGACGCGGGTTCCAGGACCGTAAAAGGCGGCGACCGCCTTCTCCTCCGATTCGTGGGCGTCGAACAAATTCGTCAGGTGCGACAGATCCAGAACTTTGCCTACATGTTCCGGCACGTTACAGAGCTTCATGTCTCCGTGAACCTGGCGGGTGCTGGTCAGGATGCGGACCATCGTCCCGAGGCCGCTGCTGTCAATGAATGCGACCTCGCCCAGATGCAGGACGATGGCGCGGCGGTCGCGCAACAACCAGGCAACGTGGGTGCGCAGAGACTCGCTCTCGACACCCGTAACAATCCGCCCGTTGCAGCGTACGATGGTGACACGTCCGACCTCGCGAGTATCGAGCGTCAGGCGCAATGGGCCTCCGATGCGGCTGGGATCCAGGCTGCGAAATGGCTACATTATAACGGCTCGCGAAGGCAGGGGCGCAGAGCTTGTCCGCCACGTTCACTGGCCTCATACAACGATCACGACGACGTGATCTTTGCTGTGCAGTAAGCGCTGACCGGGAAGCGATGCGATTACTTATTTGTGGAAATCAGGTGGCACGTGTCCCAGCGCTTGAGTGACGTGGTGCTTTAGTCCGGCGGTTCGAAAGAAAAACCTGGCTCACGACACCATGGGTGAGTTGCTTCCGGCGGTAAAAACCTGGGTATGGTAGTGATCGACGATGGAAGTGCGATCCGGGGCGCCGGTTTTCTGAAGAATGCGGTGAATGTGGTTCTTCACCGTGTGTTCGGAAAGATTCAACCGGGATGCGATCTCCTTATTAGTAAATCCCCAACAAATCAGTTCGACCAGCTGTTGTTCCCGGCGTGAAAGACCGGAGCAAGACAGCTTTTGCAGATTTTGCCGAATCGCGAGGCGCTGGGCGGCGCAACGGAATAGAGAAGCGGAAAAACGGGGAGGGCATACCGCTTCCCCTGCGCCAACCGAGCGAATGGCCGAAACCACTTCCGCAGCCGAAGCCTCCCGGAGAACGTAGCCGGAGGCGCCTTCGCGCACGGCATGCAGGAAGTCCTCTTCCCTGGCATCCATGCCGACCATAAGAACGCGAGCCTCGGGCTGCCGCTCGTGAATGCGCCGCAAAAGATGCGGCTCGGCGACAGCCAGACCGAGAGAGTCGAGCAGGACGGCGTGCGGTTTGGCCGCGCACAACTCGTCCAGGACCGCCGGCGAGTGAGCACAGTTCCCTACTACCGACAAATCGCTTCTCTTGGCAAGTATTCTTACCAGCGCTTCCCGCAGCAGCCGGTTCTCGCAAAGCAAGAAGACCAAAACTTCAGAAGACATCGACAATACTCCTCGTCAAAGGAATCTCCCACGGCCGGGTTTCTATCGCTCGTCCCATTTTTCTTGACGTAACTAGCGGGCACCGGATTCTTACGAGCAATTCGAACCCCAATCTCAATTTTGCTCTCAGGCCTTTGATTACATCACGGCGATAAAACTCACAGAAGCAGGTTTGCGGGTTTTCCTGAAGGTAGTTTCGGAACGGCATCAGGACGGGGAATGAGTCCCGAAATGGACCATGAAGAATGCATGGCGCAGCCAGAAACGTGCGCGGATTTAGACCGCATTAGTCCTCGGACTAGTCTCACGGAAGCATCCAGAAAGAGCACTCGCAGGCACTGCAGAGGCACGTGGACTGGGCCTCTTTTGAACCTTGCGCTTTTTCCTGCATGCCGGATACTGAGCCTGCGAGGAGATTGCGGGTGAAACGCGTGCGAGTTCTGGTTGCCAACCGGCCGCGTCTGATGCGGGAGATGGTCTTGGCCACGATTGTCGATCAACCCGATATTGAGATCGTCGGAGACGTGGGCGAGTCGGCGAATCTGGCCGAGATTGTGGACCAGGTCCAGCCAGACGTGCTGATCGTCGCTTTGGACGACCCGGAGAAGCAACCCGGGGAGCGGGGATTTCTTCTGGGGCGCTATCCGCGGATGAAAATTCTTGCGCTGGCGCCGGAACAGAACCGTGGGCTCTTCTATTGGGCCATCGTCGCCATTCGCAGCAAACCGGTGGAGAGTTCGGAGGCCGGCATCTTGAGCGCAGTGCGGGACGCACCTATGCAGGTGGGCACGGTCCGCGTCTGATCCGCAGTTTGAAGCGAGCAGCCGGCAGAAGCTGATATC
>JBAVAV010000539.1:0-7780 GCA_049585895.1 Candidatus Sulfotelmatobacter sp.
GTTCCGGAGACTCCGCCGCCCGGCGCAGTGTTGGTCACGACAACATTGGCAGTGCCTGCAGCCGCGATGCTGGTTGCAGGCACGTACACCCTCAGTTGAGTAGGGCTTAGATAATCCGCCGCCAGCGTGCTGCCATTCCAGGTAACTTGCGAGCCGGGTACGAAGCCTTTGCCTTGAACTGTAAGAGCGAAATTCCAACCCCCGTGAGTAGCGCTCGCGGGAGACAGGGATTGGGCAACCGGCAGCGGATTCTTGGTTCCGCTGGAGGTAAGCAGCATCGCGGGACTCTGAACCAGCACGACCTGAGAGGCGGTGTTGCCGCAGCACCCGGGCTGCAGTATGAAAGCCAAGCCGTTGTTTCCCCATCGGAGGAAAGACAATTCGTTTGCGGCGGTGAGTTGAGAGAGGTTGGTTACAGCCAACGGCGTGAACTTTGAGAGATCGTAGCTGGTGATACCGAACGAACTGAAGAATGGCGTGTTGCCTAGAGCGAACACGCGATTGATCGCCGAGTCGGGCAGGAGTGGGCCAGCGGAGTTGCAGCAACCGCCGCTTACGTCGTAGGTACCGAGGAGTAGACCCGTCGCCGGATTGAGAACCTGCCCGTCGCTTCCGTAAATCAGGCCCGCGTCATATTCAATTGAAGTGCCCTCGACCAGGTTGGTCCACTGCTGACCCAATATGCCGCCACTGGAGTTAACGGTGACATCACTGACAGTGCCGCTGGAGTAACCGTAAAGCGTGCTTGAATTCGCGAAAACGATGTCGGTGAAGGTCGGAAAGGTAATGGAGTCCGGGAGTTGGGTTGCATCCTTGTAGAAAAAAAGCCCGGAAGCACCGCAGCATCCAATAGTACCCTCGGCGACGGCGAAGGTATGGGAGTCTCCCGGGGAGACTTGAAGGCTGAGAGCAGTGTTCAGGCCTCCGAATTGGCTGACGCCAAGACTCACGTCAATGTCCTGGGTAAATTTTGGAAGGACGAGCCGCTGCACGGAGCCGTTCCCATTCAGGCCGGCATAGAGGTATTTGGCGTCGCTCGACAGGGCCAGGGCGTTGGGCTCGCTTCCGGCGAAGTGATATCCCGCAATCTTGCCAGTGGACGGATTGATGACAGCAATGGTGTTGCCTTGCGATCCGTAGCTGCTGGGCAGCGAGGCATAAATGTTCTGGGCGTAGGGATCCCAGACCAAGGCGTTGGCCGGAACATCCAAGATCGTAACTTTGGCCGGATAGGTCACATCGAAGTTGATTTCTGGAGAGGTCCCACCCGGGGACGGATTGGAGACAGATAACTGAACGATCCTGGCGGAGGCGAGTTGGGCAGCCGTCGGCGTCACCTGAAGTTGTGAGGAATTCACATAGGTGGTAGGAAGTCGCTTCCCGCTCCACAGCACAGTGGCACCTGTCATGAAATTATTACCGTTCACGATGATCGGGGTAGGAGACGATTTCGCAACTACGGACGTTGGGGACAGGTTACTGATGGATGGGTCGAGAGCAACAACATAAAAGTAAACGAAACCCGAGAAGGTTCCATCCGGATTGCCTACTTCTACGAAATCCGAGCCTGTACCCGATAGATCGGAAGCGGGCACCTGCGCAGTGAGCTGGGTCGAGCTAACGTACGAAGTCGTCAACGGGTTGTTTTCCCAATAAACCACGGCGCCAGAAACAAACCCCGAGCCGTTGACAGTAAGGGTCAGGGTTGGACTGTTGACGTACACGCTTGGGGGAGACAGCGAAGTAACAATGGGAGGAGGACTTCCGCCGGTGCCGTCGAGCGAGACGGTTATCTGTTGCGTCAGGCCCTGCACTCCGATCAGTAGATTGGCGCTGCGGCTGCCCGTTGCGGAAGGCGTAAACATCATGGTCATCTGGCAGGTCTGGGCAACTCCGAGGGTGCCAACGCAGTTGGATCCGCTGAAGGCAAAGTCCCCGCTGTTTGGGCCGGAGATTGACATGCTGGTGACAACAACAGAATTCGCAGACACATTACTGACGTAAAGGACCAGGTAGCCGCTCGAATACTGGGCGACCGTTCCAAACTCCGCAGGGTTGGGATATACGCTAATTGGGACGAACGCTGCCTGTACGAAACTCGACGCTAAAACGAGCAACAGTCCAGCAAAACATAGGCGCAGTTTGCCGATCATGGATACCGCTCCGATACATTGAATTCCCCCTCAAACTGCCGAGCGCGTAATTGTACCCCTGTTTGTCAAGTGGTTCGATGTTTTTCGTTTTTGCTGCCCATGAACAGAAAGTGCGATTCCAATGCTCCTGTGACATCTAACCTCGTCTTCCACAGCCCCAACAGCCGATGATGTTCAAGGGGGCAGTGCGGCGAACGTTACCGCATCGGTTTAAGCATTGTGTTATCAAGTCTTTGCCTGGGGGAGCTTTCCAAAGTACTGCACGTAAATGTGGCGCAGTCCACGAAATTTTGCGTGGACGGCACAGCAAACTACCCCGGAAATGGAGGTGAGATCACTCCGGATTAGCAATGCAGAACAGGAAACGAAGAATAGTCAGCAAGAGCAATGTGCGCGCTAGAATCAGGCCGGGGAGGTGTTTATGCGATCTGTGCTGTTGGCGATAGGGGTTTTCTCGGTTGGCTATTGCGGGGTTCTGGCAGCACGGCAGACTTTCGCTGAGCAGTCAATGTCGGTTACCAAACCGACCCCCTGATCCTGGCAGCAGATGAGGGCGAACAGCGAGAGTTCCGAACGCGACCCGGTGTGACGTTCACTGTGAAGATTGATCCCAGGAACGGCGGCTCCGAACACATGGCGGTAGTGACAGAGGACATGGCGCCGGGAGATAGAATTCCCACCCATCTTCACCCCCACGCCGATGAGCTGATTTTTATTCAAAGCGGAACTGGACGAGTAACCCTCGGAGACAAGGTGCAAGAAGCGCGCGCCGGCGCAGTTGTATTCATCCCGCGCGACACGTGGATTAGCATGGAGAATATCGGGAAGGAGCGCTTAACCCATATTGATGTGTGGTCAGCGCCAGGATTCCAAGAATATATGCGCGCCATTTCGGTCCCCAAAGGTTCGCCGGTCGTCCCACTGTCGAAAGCTGAGCTGAATGATCTTCGCAAGAAGTACTCGCATTATGGAATTTACCGGTAATTAGGACGAAGATTCTGTACCAAGTTTACGACCCGACTCCCTGAATTCAGATTCTGGCCGGATGATGGGGACCCGGAAGTTGGAATGAGGCACAAGTCGGCTTCGAGACGATCTCCCCCAACCCGTTTCTGGATCGTTTCCGGATTGCCGCAACTTGCCTTCTGTAACATCTAACCTTGCCTTCCACAGCCCACCCGCCGATGATGTTCGCGGAGGCAGTTCGCTGGACCACATCGTATAATCTCCAAAGCTCTTACCCGAGTTTTCTCCGTGCCTCCGTGTCTCTGTGGTGAAGAATGCCTAGGCCCAAACCGCTCATTCTCATCATCCTCGACGGTTGGGGATACCGCGCCGAGACCAAGGCCAACGCCATCGCCCTGGCGCGCAAGCCGACCTATGACAGGCTGCTGCGCGAGTATCCCAACACCCTGATTCATACCAGCGGACCGTTCGTTGGCCTGCCCGAGGGACAGATGGGCAACAGTGAGGTCGGCCATCTCAACATCGGCGCGGGCCGCATCGTGCACATGGACATCACCCGCATCGACCTGATGATCCGGAACGGCGAGTTCTTCTCGCATCCGGTGCTGCTCACCGCGATGAAGCATGCGCGCGTCGGCCAGCGCAGCCTGCATCTGTTTGGGCTGGTTTCCGATGGCGGCGTGCACTCGCAGCAGGCGCATCTCTACGCGCTGCTGAAAATGGCGAAGCAATATGGAGTTGATCGCGTTTTCGTCCACGCCTTCATGGACGGGCGCGATACGCTTCCCACCAACGGCGCTGGCTATCTCGAACAACTGCAACAGAAAATGCGCGAGTACAACTCCGGCAAGATTGCCACGGTAAACGGACGCTACTACGCCATGGACCGTGATCGCCGCTGGGAGCGTATTGCCAAGGCCTACAACGCGATGGTCTTTGCGGATGCGGAAGGGGGAAAGTGTTCCGATCCTGTGCAGGGAATTAAGGACTCATACAACAACGGCGTGACCGACGAGTTTGTGGTGCCGTTTGTCTGCACAGACAAAAGCGGCCAGCCGCTGGCGACGATTCGCGACGACGATGCCTGCATCTGCTTCAACTTCCGCGCCGATCGCGTCCGCCAGATCACGCGCGCGCTGGCCCGCAATAGCGGCCTGAACGACAAAGGCGGGAGCGATCTGCCGGGAGCGGCTGATCTCGACGCGACCCTCCCGCGCGATCGCGTGCCCAGGAACCTGCACTACGTGTGCATGACGCGCTACGACAAGAACTTCACCCTGCCGGTGGTGATTCCGCCGGAGTCGATGGCCAACATTCTGGCCAACGTGATGAGCGGCCTGAATATGCGCAACCTGCGCGTGGCCGAGACCGAGAAGTACGCCCACGTCACTTATTTCTTCAACGGCGGCGTGGAACAGCCATTTCCCGGCGAAGAGCGCGTGATGGTCCAATCGCCAAAGGTCGCGACCTACGATCTGAAGCCGGAGATGAGTGCGGCGGGAATTGCCGACGCGGTAGTGAAAGCAACTGAAGAAGCTACATTCGACGTAATTATTGTGAACTTTGCCAATGCCGACATGGTCGGCCACTCCGGAAAGATCGAACCCACGGTGAAAGCGGTCGAGACCGTGGATGCGTGCCTCGGCCGCATCGAGACGGCCATGCGCGCCAAAGGTGGCGCGATGCTGATCACCGCCGACCACGGCAATGCCGAGATGATGATCGATCCCGCAACCGGCGGCCCCCACACCGCGCATACTACCAATCCCGTGCCATTCATCGTTGTGGCGGAGGATGCCAAGCACTTTACGCTGAAGCCGAACGGCTCACTGCGCGATATTTCTCCGACCATGCTGGGAATGCTGGCCATCGACGAGCCGAAGGAAATGACGGGAACGGACTTACGAGGGAAGAAGACCGGGTGACCGGCCGATGACCAAGTCTGCTGATCCTCCGACTAAACTGTTGGTTGTCGTTTACCACCCATTCGATCTGTGGAACGTTCCATCATGGTTCCCGGAAAAGATCAGCAAGAATTTTCCTCAAGTCGAGGTTGTCCACCGGACGAACTACGAAGGCATTGAGAGAGAGTTGGCCACTGCCGAGGTCCTCTTCACCTTCTCGCTGCAGCCAGAGCAATTTAAGCTTGCGAAGAAGCTCCGCTGGATTCACGCGCCAACCGCAGCCGTGCATCAGTTCCTCTTCCCCGAGTTAGTGAACGGCGATGTGATCGTCACCAACGCTCGCGAGGTGCATGGTCCGGTGGTCGCGGAGCACGTGATGGCGCTCATCTTTGCGCTGGCTAAGAAGATTCCCCAGGCGGCGCGGCTGCAGGAAAAACGCATGTGGGGTCAGGATGCGATCTGGAATGTTGGTCCGCGGCCACGCGAGATTGCCGGCGCTACGCTGGGGCTGATCGGCCTTGGCAGCATTGGGCGCACGGTGGCGCAGATGGCTGCGGCGCTCGGTATGCGCGTGATAGCCGTTAGGGAGCATGTGGAAAAGGAAAAGCCCGCAGGCGTGGCGGCGATTTTTTCTCCGAGTCAGCTGGATGAATTGCTCTCGCACTCGGATTACGTTGTCATCGCCGCGCCGCTCACTTCCGCGACGCAGGGGCTGATGAACGCCGACCGTCTAGCGGCGATGAAACCCGATGCTTATCTGATCAATGTGGGCCGAGGCCCGCAGGTCGATGAGGCCGCATTGGCCGATGCGCTTCGCAGTCGTCGCATTGCCGGAGCCGCGCTCGATGTTTTTGACGAGGAGCCGCTTCCGCCAGAGTCTCCTTTGTGGGACCTCGACAACCTGCTGATTACGCCGCATACCGCCGGCCTCACCGGAAAGCTTTGGCATCGGCATTACGAGTTGTTCTCCGAAAATCTGCGCCGCTACCATTCTGGTGAACCGTTGCTGTTCACGGTCGACAAACAGAAGGGATACTAGAGGCTTCGTGCTACAGTTTTCCCGGCGGAATTTGGTCTAACCCAGGATCCCAATGGAACCCCGGCTCATTCTTATCCATCTCGTGCTGAAGCTGGGCGTGGCTGCAGCTGTCTCCAGCAGTTTGGTGCGTTCCAAGGAATTCAAGTCGCTGTTGTTTCGCGAAGAGCGAACGCTTCGGCAAAAGATCTACCTGGTGTTGTGGATTGCTCTGCCCATCGCCATCGGCGTTTGGATCCGGTTTTCCGTAAAGAGTTTTCTCGCGGGCGATTTGAGTTTCGAAACCGCGCTTTTGCTGGGCGTGATCGGCGGCCGCTGGGCCGGTTCCCTGGGAGGCATTTTAATGGCCCTGCCCGCCCTCCTGCATGGGGAGTGGGCGGCGCTGCCCTTCGGCGTGCTTTGCGGATTCATCGCCGGCCAACTGCGCACCATGGCGCTGGATAAGGACGACATCTGGTCGTTCTCTCCTTTTATCGATCTCAGCATCTACCGGCTGATCCGCCGCAACCTTCCGACCCCGCGCCTGTTCGACTGGCAGATTATGTTTTTTACCACGGCCGTGGGGCTGCGTTTTGTCCAGACTGAGTTGTCGCGTTACTTTCCTCATTCCAGCTTTTCTCTCGAGAGCGGGAACCTGTGGGTGGAGGTCGCCATCTATGCCGCTTCTGTGATGGCAGTGGGTATTGAGTTGAAGATTTTTAACAGCGTGCGGATTCAGATCAAGCTGGAAGAACAGGAGCGTCTGCTGTTGCACGCGCGCATGGAAGCGCTGCAAAACCAGATCAATCCCCACTTTCTGTTTAACACGCTGAATTCCGTCTCCTCCCTGGTGCGGTTCGATCCGGAGGCCGCGCGCGAGCTGATTTCCAAGCTGGCTACCATTCTGCGGCGGCTGCTCAACAGCGCGGACTCATTTGTTCCTCTGCGCGAGGAAGTGGAATTCATCGACAACTATCTCGACATCGAAGTGGTGCGCTTCGGGCGCGACAAGTTGCGCGTAATCAAGGAACTCGATCCCGCCTCGCTGGATGTAATCGTTCCCAGCATGCTTTTGCAGCCGCTGGTGGAGAATTCCATCAAACACGGGCTCTCCGCCAAGGTGGAAGGCGGCAGCATTTTCCTGCGCAGCCGCCTGGCCGACTCGGGGCTGGTCATCGAGGTTGAAGACGACGGCGTGGGGATGGCCGCGACGCATCTGGCGCAATCGGGGAACTGGGAGGGCGCGGGAATCGGCATGGCGAACGTGTCGGAGCGCTTGCAGGTCCTCTACGGTGACAGCGCGCGCATGACCATCGACAGCCATGAAGGAAAGGGAACGCTGGTGCGCATCCGGCTGCCTCTGTTGCAGGCCGCAGGAGCCGTTCCGGAAGCCTTCTACGAAGAGCCTTCCAGGACACGCCGGTAGAAGTCTTCGTACTGAGGAACGATCTTGCTGGAGCAAAAACGCGAGTTAGCAACAGCTCGCGCCTGCTTGCCCATAGCGCGCAGACCGCTCTCGTCGCCCAGCAGTTCGATAGCGTAGCGTGCCATGGTCTCCACGTCGCCAACCTCGGCCAGATAGCCGCTCACGCCGTGCTCGATCACTTCCGGCACGCCCCCGGCGCGGGTTGCAATCGGAACCACCTCGCAGGCCATCGCTTCAAGAGCGGCCAGTCCGAAGGATTCCAGTTCGCTCGGCATCAGCATGAGGTCGGCGATTCCTAACTGGTCCTGCACGTCGT
>JBAVAV010000540.1:0-1765 GCA_049585895.1 Candidatus Sulfotelmatobacter sp.
ATGATTCTTGTTAAATTTGGGAATACATTATATCATGAAGGAGGATATGATTTTGATCAAATACGATTTGGCGGGAAAGACCCTGAGATGCTAAAGCGTTTCATGAAAGAGTTTTTACCCTACGGTCATTTTAGAAAGATTGGAATATTCACCAAAGAGATGAGGGGCAACTACTATGCACAGGCAGTTCGCATATGTAAATTCTGTGGGCTGAAAACAATCTACGAATACGGCTCAAAAGAAACCCGTTGTCATCTCACCTACGTTGACGGAAAGCGCCCGGAAGGTGAACCATTTGTAACAGTAATACCAAGTATTTATGAATGATCACGAAACACTTATCCGCCAAATAGCAGAGGAAAGCGCGATAGCAAAACATCCTGTGTCGTTCCAATTATATAATAAATATAAAAATGAGATAGGTAATGGGTGGAGCCATGATTTTTACGTGAAAAACTGGCATTTTATAGTAGATGAATATATAATACCCGCCAGTATCACCGTTAAGTATATGAAGTACGCTTTTTCCGCAGGATATAGAGAAGGCGCTGAGTGGGGGGTAGGAGAACATAGTCATAGCAAATTAGAAATGTTGGAACGTGACCCTATTCCACCAGCAGAAACCGGTAAGGAGGCGGCAGGCGATGAAGGTGCGAATAGTTAAATGCTCCAATCAGGATTGGTGGTATAATAATGAGATAGGGAAGTTATTCAATGTTGGTATGTCACAATTTGAAAATTGGAAAGACAAACAATTAAATAGTTCATATAGCCCCGAAAGGAAACGAGTAGGGGCATAAAATACACACTGTTATGGAATACAAATTTAAAGGAACCCCTGGGAACTGGCGTATTTGCCAACCAGAAAGGAAACACAGTTTCCCCGGCATTGAGAGTGATACTACCTCTCCGGAAATAGATGGGGCCATTGTTGTGTTTGGCTTTTCAAGTGAACTCTTTTCGGGAATACAAGGGAATACACCGGATGAACGCTTTGCAAACGCACATCTTATATCTGCTGCACCGGATTTGCTCAACGCTTGCATAGCTCTTTTGGTGACAAGTAGCGCATATATTCCGGTACCAGTAATGAATACTTTGAGAATTGCTGTACACAAAGCGCTCAACATACCAGCTGCAATTGCAGTAACAGACCATACAACAATAAAACCAAATATTTATGAATAAGATAACGATAAAACAGGTACTTGAACAAGGATACACCCATTGTGCTGATTATAGGATATTTCAAGGAGACGACGGCAGGTTAATGAGAATAGAAAAGATGAAAGAAAATGATTTTGACGGAAGTAATATAGTAATCTGTGAAAGAGAATTACATACATTTTCTATACATGATGATCTATTATTTGATCTGCTTAGTGAATACCTTGAATGTCAAGAAGAGGTGGGAGATGAAAACGGAGAACTAATTGACATTGCTGCCACCGTAGATTTTACCACTATCACTTCCGAGCTGAACAAGGCATTTTCAAGGAAAAAATATTATAAACCAACTGACATTCAATTAATTTATGAATAACCACGAAACACTTATCCGCCAAATAGCAGAAGAAATGGCTAAGAATGATCATACTATATTATCAGATAGCTGTATTTCTAATGATTGGTATAAACAAGATTTAAATTTTAAAAAATTGATGATTGATTTAAATATAAATAACGCCCGCATCGCCGTTAAGCATATGGCGCAACAATATGCGTCTGGATATAATCTGGGAACATTATATGGGAAAGATTATAC
>JBAVAV010000541.1:0-11359 GCA_049585895.1 Candidatus Sulfotelmatobacter sp.
GTCTTCGGTGGATCAGCAGATGGCGCCCTGGGTCAAAGCGGGCAAGGTCGTGAATTTTATCGTGTGGACGGTTTCTTACGAGCATCAGGCAGCGGCCAGTCCGAAGTATGTGCTGTCGAAGGGGCCTACGGTCAGCTGCCCGCACTTTGGCGACGTTCCGATCTTCTGGGAACGGCAGTTTAAAGATAACTATCAGGCATTCATGTCGGCGCTAGTGGAGAAATACGGGTCGAATCCTGCGGTGGGCTACATTCGATTTGGCCTGGGCGGAGGCGGTGAGACTATGGCGCCATGCCGGTTTGAGTTGAAGCGGCGCTACGGACTGACGAACGAGCGCTGGCTGAATTATCTGTTTGAAATGATGGACTACGAAAAGAGCCTGAACTCTCCCAAGCAGATTCTCGTGAGCCTGATGGGACAGGAACCGGAAATGTCAGTGGAGGTAGCGGCCCATGCGGCGAAGAATGGGCTGGCGATTGGCATTCAGGGACTGGCGGCGGACGACATGAAAAACTACAAAGCCGGGCGGGCGTGCAAGGGGAACTGGTGTGAGATGTGGAATAAGTACAACGGCAAGGTTCCCCTGGAATTGCAGTCCTTCAGCAAGAGCGAGCCAAGCGGTTCGGGGACCGGCTCGCTGGTTGATCTTCTTCCGTTCGCTCTGAGCATGCACACGCAAATTATCGAAATTTACATTCCGGATTGGCTGGTGGCTTACGATCCGAGCGACCCTGAGTATCCCCGGTATCACGCGGAGTATCAGCAGGCTTTGGAGAAGGCGGCCGAGGTGGTTGGGGGGCACTGATCGGGGGTCTGCCGTAAATGCGCGTATGGCAACGCCGGAGTTCGCTTAATCCTCTTCGTAAGGGCGTCTCGTCTGGGGGTAGGGATCCTTCGACTGCGCATGATCGGCCTTCGGCCTACCATGCTCCGCTCAGGATGACAGAATCTCGAGAGCTAATTTCCGGCGATCAAATGCCAGAATCGCCGGGCCGGTCGTGACTACTTGCGACAACGGGTCCTTCGACTGCGCATGATCGGCCTTCGGCCTATCATGCTTCGCTCAGGATGACAGAGCTTTTAGATCCAACTTCTTCAGGCAATCAAAATACCAATCAAAATTCCGGAATCAAAACGTCGCGGCCAGGCGAAGGGAATAGCTCCTGGGCGGACCGATGGCGTTGCCGGAGAAGAGGCCGCCGAAGTCGATTACGTTGAGGCGGTTGTTGAGGTTTTCTCCGTCGGCTTGAAAGTTCAAAGTCAGCTTTTCTGTCTTGTAGACCTGAGCCCCGAACGAGGCGTCGACCGAGAGCGTGGGCTTGATGCGTCCGCGATCGAAGTTGATGCGATTGATGACGGCTTGCCCGTAGGTGGCGAGAGCGTCGGCAGGATCGCCGTCAAATTCAAAGGGCAGGCCGCTGCCATACTCGGCGCCAGAAGCAAGCCAGAAGCGCGGCGCGATCTGGTAGCGGATGCGAATGCGGGCGGTGTTGCGCTGGTCTTGCGAGTCAGGGAAATGTACGGTGAGCTGGGTGGAGGCACTAGCGATGTCGTCCCCAAGAAGAAGGCCACCGGTCACGGGAAACCAGGCGTTGCCCACGATGTAGGAGTAGCTGAGGAAACCGGAGAAGCGCTTCCACTGGGGAACCTCGATTTTGGCCTCCGCTCCGTACAGGATGGCTTTGCGGAAAGCTATGGGGAAGCTGACGGCGGTGCTGAGGATCTGGTCGTCGTCGGCGTAGTTGTTGACGTTGCGGCGGAAATAATTGACATCGAAGCGGAGCTGACCGGCGAAGCCCTTGGTGGCTCCGACCTCGAAGTAGTTGCCGTGAGAGGGTTCGACGGGCAGGCGCAGGACACTGGGATCGAGCGAAACCACCTGCTGGGAACTGGAAAGAAGAATGTTCTCGAACGACGGAGTCTGAAAGATTCGGTCGTAGGAGGCGTGGACAATCAGGCCGGCCTTGGGGAAGAAACGCGCGGCCGAAAGACGCGGGCTTAGGGCGTTCTGATTGACGAGAAGCTGATAGTGGTCCCAGCGGAGGCCGGCGGCGATAGTCCAATTTCCATAGTGAATGAGATCCTGAACGTAGGCAGCCTGCTCGAGATCGGGCCGCCTGCCTTCGGTGGGGAAGTTGCCGGGGAAGGCGAAGGTGAGCGGAGTGCCGGGATCGAAGGGATAGTCGGGATCGTTGGGATCGCCGGTAATTACGTCACTGAAATTTTCGTGAAGGAACTTATTATCGGAATCGATGCCGGCTTTGAATTCGTGGATCCCGTGATGGAGGGAGACGGAGGCGTTGAAGTATCCCTCTTTGAAGCTGTTGTGCTGGAACGCCATGATGGGTGTGGAGTTGGCGTTGGAGTTCAGGTCGATGGAGTTTTCGCGAACCATGCCGCGGAAGTCGGCTAGAACGTTGGCCGAAAAAATGTGCTGATAGGCGATGATGCCCATGGTCTCGAAGTTATCGGCGGTCTCGAGTTGGCCGGCGGCCTGTTGAATCTGCTCGTTGGGAAGTTCGAAGCGCGAGAAGGCGTGGCGCACGCTGAGGCTGAGATGGTCGCTGGGCGTGAGGTCGCGAGCGAAAGAAAGCGCGAAATCGCCGGTGGTGCCGCGGTTGGTGAAGTTTTCGGGCACGACGGGGTTGAGATAGTGAGCGGTGCCGTCGCCGGAGGAGCTGAGGCCGAACGTGTTGTGTCCCCAGCCGTACTGAAGTTGGGCGAAAGCGCCGGCCGTGTCGAAGCTGCCGCCGCCAAGAACAACCTGGCCGTGGAGTCCGGGATGGCTGTCGCGCAGCGTGTTGATTTCAATCACGCCGCCCATATTGCGTCCGTATTCGGCGGGAATGCCGGCAGTGTAGATGGTGAGGGAGTCGACGTCGTCGGCTTCGATTTCGGGGCCGAAGCTGGGGGAGCGATTGTCGGTGAGCGGGATGCCATCGACTACGAATTGAGTTTGATATTCGGAGCCGCGAGGATGAAGCACGGCGTTGCCTTCGTAGAGCCAGCCGGGCTGGGAGTTGACGAGGTCCTGTAAGGAGCGGCCGGGAAGCGATGCGGGACGCTCGGCGATGTCCTGCTGATCGAGATGATTGGAGGCGCCGGCGCGGTCGGGATCGAGGAGCGTGGCCTCGGCGGTGACCTGGACGGCGGTGCTCAGAGCGGCGATGCTGAGCTTGACGGCGTAGTCGGTGGGAAGCGCGGAGCGAATTTCGATGAGACCGTCGTAGGGCGCGAAGCCCTCGAACTGGACTTTGAGGCGATACAGGCCGAAGGGAAGATTGCGCGCGGTGAGCTGGCCGGAATCGTCGGCTGAGAAGGAGCGGTGGAACTGGGTAGCGTCGCTGGAGAGATTGACCGAGGCTTTCACGGCGAAGCCGTTAGGGTCGGTGACTTTGAGGCGGAGTTCCCCAGTGTTGCTCTGCGCCAGCAGGGGCAGAGCCAGCAGGAGAATGCCGAAGTGAAGAAATGAGCGCAAGAGATTCAAGTCGGGGGAATCTTTATGCTACCAGTTTGAAGAGGTGTGAGCGGGGTTACCAATGGAATAGGCAGGAAGTGGGAAGGCGAGGAATTCTAATGTTAAGTTGGCTTATTCAGGATTGGCTCGTTTCAGATTCGGGCGGCCGGACCTACTACAGGGAATGGTAGATCTGGAGCCCCAGAAGTTTTTACAAATTAAAAACATAATTTTGACAACTGATGGGAGGCGTTGAAGCACCGTGGTGGCAGAATCCATGCGATGGCTGGTTTTCGATGCCAGGAACGTGGATCGAAGTCTTCACGCCCTCCGTCACCGGGAGGGAATGGGGAACAGGCGCTGGTGCCGCAGGGGGCGCCAGCGCCGGTTTTAATTGTGTGCCGGGCTAACCCCCCTAGGAGAGGATTGGATCAGAGGCTAAAAGCCCGCATTGATCGGCCGGTTTACGCAGCGCTGAAGAAGCTGCTCTTCCACGGCGCTGAACGTTGGTCACCTTTTTCGCAGCCGCCACCAAGAGCTCGGTTCACAAATCGCCGACCAGCGAGGCTTCAGCTTCCGACATAGCGTGAATACAAGCTGCGCGCCACCGCCGTGTTGGTGGTTCCTTTGATAATTGCCCGCCCGTCAGGAAACAAGGTCATCTCGTAAGGTTCAGGGCAGAACTTCAGCACGAATTCGTTGTGCCGGACTGGGCCAAATACCGCCAGCCTCCGCTGCATCTCGGCGAAATCAATGGGCCGGCGCCGCTCATGAATCTGGACTGAGTTTCTGCCGCACAGAGTGATGTGCGGCCGTCCGTCCCCTGCCAGGTGGAGGAACTCCCGCTTTCCGCAGGCCCGGCATCCCGGGCGCGGTTGCGCCGCGCTAATTTCGCTGCGCTCATTGGTCCATACATCCAACGAAAGCAGTGTGGTTCGCAGGTGAGCCGCCTGCTCACCTCCGACCAGCAGTTTGATCGCTTCGGTCGCTGCAATCGACGCCACCAGGTTGACCGCCGAATTGAGAATCCCCGCGGTCTCGCAAGTTTCCAGCATGCCGCGCGGCGAGTCGGGGAAGACGCACGCAAGACAGGCCGTGCTTCCCGGCAGTACATTCAATGTCACGCCATAGCTTCCCACCGCGGCGGTATAAACCCAGGGCCGGGAGGTCTTCACGGCATAATCATTCATCAAGTACCGGGTTTCAAAATTATCGGTGCCATCGAGGATTACATCTATCTCTTCAAGTAGTTCTTCAATGTTGTCTGGAACCAGGTCTTTGACTTTTGACTCGACCATAATCTGCGAATTGAAGGCCGCTATCTTGCGCGCGGCCGCAATCGCCTTGGGCAGGGACTCGTCGGCGTCCTGCTCATCGAATAGAGATTGTCGCTGCAGATTGCTCGGCTCAACGTAGTCACGGTCGATAATCCGCAAGGTTCCTACACCCGCGCGCCCCAGCAGTGACGCCAGCGCCGATCCGGTGGCCCCACAACCGACAACCGCGACTTTTCCCGCCGCCAGCCGGCGCTGGCCTTCTGCCCCGATGCCGCGGAACAGAATCTGGCGCGAGTAGCGCTCTTCGGATTGTCTCTTCGTTTCTTCCCGCCTCAAGGAGATCACCAGTTCCCACGTGCAAAACCTTTATTATAAGGGGCTGGACCGGCCACTCGACCGGCGTGTCCAGTTTCGAGTAGTGGGTCAATTTCACGACGGAAGAGAAAACCAATGAACCACGAAGGACACGAAGTATCACGAAGGTTCTGAGTTTCAATGGGTTCCTTCGTGTGGCTTCGTGCCATTTGTGGTTTAGTTTCGGCAAATTGACCCACTACCCAGTTTCGCGTCAAATCAATTCGGCGTAAACCGTTCGAAGCAAATTCGTACGTGCTTTCGAACTAGTTCATTGCCGGACAACACGAGCCGTTAGCTTTTCATCGAACGTAAGCGCCGGGCCCAAGGATATCTTTTGCTGAGAAGCTGCACGTCATTCATCATCTTTCTGGCTTTATCGCTCGGCCCGGCCGCCGAAGCCCGATCACTCGCACCGGCTTCTTCCTCTCGGGTGCAAGACCAGAAAAATCACGACGAGCAAGGCCGGGGCCAGCAGCAGCCCGCACTGCCATCGTCGGCGCTGGCGAGCATGTCGGCCTATGTGGGACTTACGGTGCAGGCCATTGAACTTCCGGATGCCCCCGATCACGACCGCGAGCACCTGCTGCAATTGCTGCCGCAAAGAGAGGGTCAGCCGCTGGAGCGCGATCGGATTCGCGAAAGCATCCGCGTCCTGTTTGCCACCGGACGCTTTGCCGACATTCAGGCGGAAGCAGTTCCGTCAGGGACGGGCGTGCGGCTCACCTTCACCACATCGCCGAACCACTTTGTGGGCGCCGTCGACGTCGAAGGCGCTCCCAACCGTCCTAACCAGAACCAGATTGTGAATGCTTCCAAGTTTCAGTTAGGCGAGCGCTACGCGCTCGACAAACTCGACCGCGCCCTGCTGAACATTCGTCAACTCATGCAGGAGAACGGCTATTACCGCGCTCGCGTGAGCGCGGAGAGCACTTCCAACCCGGCCACGCAACAGGTGAATGTGTTGTTCCACATCGTGCCGGGAGAGCCCGCGCATGTAGGCGAGGTGAAGGTGACGGGCCACTCGGAGTGGTCTCCGGCACAGGTTCAGGATATCGCGAAGATGAATACAGGAAATCGCGTAACTGCCGCCCGAATCACGAATTCCCTGCAGCGCTTGCGCAAGCGATTCAAGAAGCAAGCGCGAGTGCTGGCCCAGGTGTCCATCGCCTCGCAGCAATACCATGCGGAAACCAATGCCGTAGACTACACCTTCCAGATCGAACCCGGCCCTATTGTTGTGATCTACGCGCAAGGCTTCCCGGTCGGCCGCGGAGTCCTGAAGAGGGAGATCCCCGTCTACGAGGAGAACGCACTCGACGAAGACCTGCTCAACGAAGGCAGGCGCAACCTGCTCGACTATTTGCAGACCCGCGGCTATTTCGATGCAACCGTGGAAATCCAGCGGGAATCCGACAGCAAGAGCCTGCGTGTCATCTATCAGATCAATCCCGGGCACAGGCACAAACTTGAGCTCATCGAAATCACCGGTAACAAATACTTTCCCAGCGCGCTGTTGCGCGCGCGCCTGGAGATACAGGTCTCGGGCAAGGTTCTTTCTCACGGCCGATACAGCGGAACCCTGCTGAAAAACGACGTCAGCGGATTGCAGGCGCTGTACGTTTCCAACGGCTTTCGCGAAGCTCAGATTCAGAGCCGGGTGGACGACAACTACCACGGCGCCGAGAACCACCTCGCCGTGCACCTGCACATAACCGAGGGACCGCAAACCCTGGTGGGAGCACTTCGCATCGTCGGCAATCAGAAGATTGCCACCAGCGCATTCCCGGAACTTGACACGCAGGAAGGCCAGCCCTTCTCGGAACAGAATCTGGGTAACGATCGCGAGAAGATTCTCAACTATTACTTCAATCGCGGCTTCCCCAATGCCACGCTCGACGTAGCAACGATCCCCTCTTCCTCACAGCCGGGGCGGGAAGACATAACCTACAAGATTCAGGAGGGAGGTCAGTTCTTCGTCAATCAGGTCATGGTCTCTGGCCTCGATCACACTCGGGACTATATTGTGCAGCGCGAAATTCAGGTACAGGCAGGCCAGCCTCTCAGCCAGCAGGATCTTCTCGACACGCAGAGCAAGCTGTATGATCTCGGCATTTTCAGTCAGGTGGACACTGCGGTGCAGAATCCCGAAGGCAACGACCCGCAGAAGACTGTTCTGGTGCAGGTGCAGGAAGCCAAGCGCTACACCTTCACGTATGGCATCGGACTGGAGTTCGAAACCGGCCTGCCTTCCGGGACCAGCTCTCCCACTGGCTCGACTGGGGTAAGTCCCCGGGTCGAATTCGATGTGACGCGGCTCAACGTCGGCGGCCGCGATCAGACGCTGACTTTTCAGTCCCACGTGGGCCGTCTGCAGCAGCGCGGCCTCATCAGTTACGAAATTCCCGAGCTCTTTCACCGCGACAAACTTAAGCTCATCTACACGATTTTCTACGACAACAGTCTGGATGTCTCCACTTTCACGTCGCAACGGCTGGAAGGCAAGATCGACCTGCGCCAGCAACTCGGGAAGCAGTTGCCCAACCGCTCGACTTCGCTCACCTACCGTTTTGAATACCGCCGCGTCAAAGCCAGCAACTTCGCGATAGACCTTTCCCCAGGCCTGATTCCACCGCTCTCCTTGCCCGCCCGGGTGGGGGGGCCGGGCTTTACCTTTATCCGGGACAAGCGCGATAACCCGCTGGAGAGCACGAAGGGCCACTACTTTACGCTCGATGGTTTTGCCGCCTCCGGCTATTTCGGTTCGCAGGCCGACTTCGCACGCGTGCTGACCCAGGACTCCACCTACTACCCGTTTGGTCCGGCCAAACACAAGGTCGTCTTTGCCCGTTCTACCACCATTGGACTGGAGCAGGTGTACCGCGGGACCCGGGTGGTACCGCCGGGAACCTGCACGGTGAGCCCGCAAACAGGAGAGCCTACGTGCACGGATCTTGTTCCTTTCCCCGAACTTTTCTTCGCCGGGGGCGGCAACTCGACTCGCGGTTTTGGGTTAAACCAAGCGGGGCCTCGCGATCCCGATTCCGGATTTCCTCTGGGCGGCACGGCTCTGTTCGTCAACAACTTCGAATTGCGTTTCCCCCCGGTCAGCCTCCCCTACCTGGGAGGTGGCTTCGGTTTCGCCATCTTTCACGATATGGGTAATGTCTTCACCGCCGGGCACGACATGCTGAAGGGCTTGACGCGCTGGCACCAGCCCGACCCTTTGCAGTGTTTGCAGGAGCCGGCGGGAATCGCCAACCCCGCTTGCCTGACTTCCTTCAACAATAGCGGCTATGATTACACTTCCCACGCCGTTGGCATTGGGTTACGTTATAAGACTCCCATTGGCCCATTACGCTTTGACTTCGGGTACAATCTGAATCCAACCAGATATGTGCAGGCGGTCACGTTCGATCCGAACGGAAATCCGCTGACTTACGAAGCGCAGCGCCTGCGCCACTTCAACGTTTTTTTCAGCATAGGCCAGCCATTTTGATAAACAGCTTGCGTTCGCAAAATCCGCTCTTGTTGCCGGCGTTCGCAGTATTGCTCGGGGCTTTGTTCATCCTCCCCGCCGGCGCATCCGCTCAGGTGATCGACCGCATCGTAGCTACTGTGAACGGCAGCGTTATTCTGCAGTCGGAGTGGGACGAAGCGCTGTGTTACGAGGCGTTGCTCAATCATCGTTCGCTTGGGCAGTTCACCGAGGACGATCGCCGCGCGGTGCTCGACCGGCTGATCGATCAGGAACTGTTGCGCGAACAGATGAAGTCGGCGGATTTCCGCCACGCCACGGAGGCGGAAGCCGCCAGCCGAATCGCGGAAGCACGCAAACAGTATTCTCAGGGATCCAGCGACCCGACCTGGCAGTCTCTTCTCAGCCAATATCACCTGACCGAAGAAGACGTGCTCAGCCATGTGCAGGAGCAGATCGACGTGATGCGACTGGTCGACGCGCGGCTTCGCCCTGCGGTACAGATCGACGCCAAGTCCATCGAAGCTTACTACCGGGATAAGTTCGTTCCGCAGTTAAAGCAATCCGGCGCCGATCAGGTTTCTCTGGGCGAAGTCTCCGCCAAAATTCGGGAACTGCTGACACAAGAAAAAGTGAACGAGCTTCTGGTCTCCTGGCTGCAGAGCTTGCGCGCCGGGAGTCAGGTGCGCCTCCCGGGAATCACGCCGCCCAGCGAGCCGGGAGTGCAAAGCCGGTGACGGAGGCTGCCCATACTCCGGTTCGCCGCCGCTGGTGGAAATATCTGCTTTTCATCTTCGCGGGCGTGGTGTTGGTGGGGCTCAGCATGCTGTGGTACATCAATACCGATTCCTTCCAGGGAATGGTGCGCCGCCGGTTGACTGCGGAAGTGGAACGGATTACCGGCGGCCGTGCTGAAATCGGCAGCTTCCACACGATTCCGTTCCGCATGCAGATCGACGTCCGCGATATCACGATCCATGGCCGCGAATCCGCGAGCGAAATTCCTCTGGCACACGCCGAAGGGCTCATCGCCCGCATGAAGGTCAGTTCTCTTCTTCGCTCTGAGTTGGGATTTCGTGAGGTTATTCTGGAGCGGCCGGTCATCCATGTAGCGGTTTACCCGGATGGCACGACCAACATACCGGCACCCAAAGTTCCTGGCATTTCAGGCAATACCGTAATCGCAAAGCTCTTCACCTTGTCCATCAATCGGCTGGAGGTGCGGCATGGCGAAATGCTATGGAGCGACCAATCCCTCCCGCTCGATTTTTCCGTCCGTAACACGGAACTGCAGATGGACTACTCGTTCCTGCGCGGCCGCTACCTTAGCCGCCTGCTGCTCGGCAAAGTGGACACGAAGTTTGACGACTGCCGCCCGTTCGCCTGGATGAGCACGGTGGAATTCAGCCTCGCCTCCAGCTTCGTCGACATCACATCTCTGAAGTGGAATTCAGGGCGCTCGCACCTCGAGGCTCGCGGCCGCATCAGCGATTTTCACCATCCTCATGTAGAAGCGTCCTATGAAGCTCACGTCGACTTGACGGAAGCTGCTGCCATCGCCCGGCGCCGCGACCTTCAGGGCGGCCTCCTCGAACTCAAAGGGCAGGGCAATTGGTCGGTTGAACGATTCACGGCGAACGGCCAGGCAGCGTTTCGGGATCTTGCCTGGCGGGGCGACCCGCGGTCTTTCTCGAAAGGCTCTTTGGTCTCGGACTATTCCGTGAACGAGGATCAGATCAAACTATCGAAGTTGCAGGGAAGACTTTTCGGTGGAAGCTTCACCGGGGACGCCGAGTTCAATCACTGGTTGTCTCCGGCGCAGCACGTTGCGCAAGGACAGAGCTCTTCCACCGAAAACATGGCTATCATCACCGCCGCCCGGCCACAAGGAAAGTCCGACAAAAACGCCAAGAAGGCTGGGAAGCCCGAAATCCAAAGCGGATTTGTTCTCCTGCGCGTTCGTGATTTCTCTGCCGGAGAACTTGCCGCCGGCCTGATTGCTCCGGTGCATCCACTCGAGGGCTTCCATCCCGCGGGATCGGTCTCCGGCACAGTTGAGGCGCGCTGGAGGGGATCTCCCGGCGATGCGGAAATGGCATTCGCTCTCAGCGCGAAACCTCCGGCAGTTCCAGTTCGCGGCGGGTTGCCGGTGACGGCTGTAGCCAAGGGCACCTATAAGATGAAGAGCGATTCCCTCGATCTGCCGCAATTCACCTTTTCGACTCCGGCCTCGCACATTCAGTCGTCGGGCGTCTTAGCCGCCAAGTCAGCTCTGCATCTTGCGGTGGCGACCTCAAGTCTGGGCGAGTGGCGGCCGCTGGTTGCCTTCCTTCGCGGTTCGGTCACACTCCCGCTTACATTGAACGGCAGCGCTACTTTCAACGGGGACGTGACCGGGGCATTTTCGTCTCCGGTTTTTTCCGGGGCGCTGTTGGTCAACGATTTCGAGCTTACCCTGCCAGCAACCAGGCATACGCCAGAACAACGGGTTCACTGGGATTCACTCTCGACCACTCTGCATCTTTCCGCATATAACATCGCTTTTCATAATTCGATTCTGCGCCGTGAGAACACCGCCGCAGAGTTCGACGTATCCGCCTACATGCAAGACTGGCATTACAACGACGATGGTCCGTTCACGCTGAGCGCGAGCTTCCACAATGCCGACGTTGCCGCCTTGCAATCTCTGGCCGGATTGGATTATCCAGTCACCGGCAAAGTGGATCTTTCTCTCCAGGCTTCTGGGATGCGATCCGATCCCCGCGGCGAGGGCCAAGTTCGTCTCACCGATGC
>JBAVAV010000542.1:0-9305 GCA_049585895.1 Candidatus Sulfotelmatobacter sp.
AAATCATCATTCCGAAGCATCCTTCTGCAGTGAATGTGCTTGGGCAGGTATACAACCCGACTTCGGTGACTTTCCGGCCGGGCAGAAACGCCAAATGGTATCTGGGACAGGCGGGAGGAACGACGGCGCTGGCCAATAAGAAAGGGGTGTTCGTGATCCGGGCGGACGGCTCCGTTCTTGGAGGCGGACGTTCCGGTCTGTGGACTGGAGGCTTCACTGGAACCGCGTTACTCCCGGGAGATACGGTCATAGTGCCGGAGCGGGCCTACGCCGGTGGACATAACTGGCAGAATACGCTCATGCTCGCCCAAATCATCTCGGCAGTCACCACCACGGCTTACTTCGCGAGCCTGGGGCTATGAGATTTCGGGATTGTGGGCTGGCGATTGTGATCATCAGCATGCTGATTTTCGCCGCCCTGGTGGGCAGCAGTTGCGCTCAGCAAGGCGCGCAGCCCGGAGGCACTGGAGCTCAACAAACTGTGCGCCAGACCAGCGCAATTCCTGATGCCCCCTCCAGCAGTGCCTCGGAGGTTGGCAAAGAGAAAGGTAGGAAGATCGACGACGATGTCACTCCAAGGGAACACGAGAACAGGGTCGGACTCCCTCTAATCCGGAGTCTCGCTCAAGATCAGGTATCCATTTGGACCAGCCCGGCCCGGGTACGTTTCAATGACTCAAACTGGCTGGTTCCTCTGGGAGGAATCACGGCGGGTCTATTGGTGACGGACCGGCAAGTGAGCCAGCACCTTTCTGACTCGAAAAATGTCGTCAACCGGAGCATCAGCTTTTCGAACTATGGCCTCGCCGGCTTAGGCGGTGTCAGCGTCGGCCTTTATGGACTGGGACTCATGACCCACAGTGAACATCAGCGGGAGAGCGGTTTCCTGAGTGCAGAGGCCGCGGCGGACGTGATGGCTATAGGGATGGTCTTCAAATACGCTGCTGGTCGCGAACGTCCCGGAGTGGCGAATGGTGCAGGCCGATTCTGGTCTGGGGGCGACTCATTTCCCTCGGATCATGCTCTCGTTGCCTGGTCCGTCGCCAGCGTGCTGGCGCATGAGTATCCCGGGACCGGTTCGCAGGTGCTGCTGTACGGACTCGCTTCCGCCATAAGCGCGAGCCGGGTGACCGCAAAACAACACTTCCCTTCCGACGTCCTGGTGGGCAGCGCGATGGGTTGGCTCATAGGCAATGAGGTTTATCACAAGCATCACAATCCGGAACTTGGCGGCACGGGATGGAACCCCTTTCAGCGGTTATCCGGAGGCGAGGAATCTCGCCAGCCTGAGGCCATGGGTTCGCCGTACGTTCCACTTGATAGCTGGATTTATCCTGCCTTGGAACGGCTTATCGCCTTGGGCTACGTGTCCGACGAATTCCTCGACCTGCGTCCCTGGACGCGGCTGGAGTGTGCGCGACTGGTTGGTGAAGCCAACGACGCAGCCCTCGCGGACTCCCCACCAGAGGCTTATGAATTGGTGCAAGCACTGAGCCGCGAGTTCGCTGCGGAGAAGGATTTGTTTGGCGGCGGAGCGAATAGAAGCGCGCAAATCGAATCGGTGTATATGCGCGCCACAGCCATCTCCGGCCAGCCATTGACCGATGGCTATCATTTTGGGCAGACCATCGTTAACGACTTTGGTCGCCCCTACCAGAAAGGGTTCAACAATGTAACCGGAATTTCCGGTTGGGCGTCGGCAGGAAGGTGGGTAATCTACATTCGCGGCGAATATCAGCACAGTCCGCAGGGGGTCGCTTTGCCTGACGTGGCCCGCCAGGCGATTGCCACGGCAGATTTTCAAGCCGATCTGCTGCCGCCACAGTTTCCCGTGGTGCCTGGCACGCCGCCCCCTTCAGTCGATCGATTTCGTCCTTTAGATGCCTATGTAGCCTTCAATTTACAAAACTGGCAACTATCCTTCGGGCGGCAGAGCAACTGGTGGGGACTGGGTTCAAGTGACGGACCGATGATGTTCAGTGATAACTCTGAGCCTGTGACCATGTTCAAGATCAGCCGGGTTACGCCCATTCACCTGCCGTGGATCCTGGGCTCCGTGCGAATGGACTTTTTTCTTGGCCAACTTTCTGGTCACCAATTTGTCTTCGGGCCGACTGGTCTGATCGGGCAGTACGGGCGATCCCTCAATCCTCAGCCGATGATTGACGGGGGAAAAGTCTCATTCAACCCCACGTCGAATTTCGAGTTTGGCATCTCTTTTACGAGAATCTTCGCGGGTCCGGGGGTTCCCTTTACTCTGCACACTCTGATCAAGACGATTTCGAACTCGAATGGACCTCCTGGGAGTCCTAGCGATGCCGGTGACGGCCGCACCGGCTTCGATTTGTCGTACCGCCTCCCCTGTCTTCGGAACTGGCTGACCTTCTACGCCGATGGCTTTGCCGAGGATCAGATTTCTCCCATCGCGTATGCCGATCGTTCGTCATGGAGATCTGGGCTATATATGCCACGCCTGCCCCACCTGCATCGCATGGATCTTCGCGCCGAGGGTGTCTACACTGACCTGCCGATCGGTGGTTTGGTGGGCAAGGGTTTTTTTTACTTTAACTTACGTTACATTAACGGATACACGAACCAAGGCTCCCTCATGGGAAGTTGGATCGGGCGCCAGGGGCAAGGCGCACAAGTCCAGTCTACTTATTGGGTCAGTTCGCGTACCACGATTCAGACAAATTACCGCCACCAGAAAGTTAGCCACGAGTTTATACCCGGTGGAGGCACGCTAACCGACTTTTCCTTGGGCGCGAACTGGCAACGAACTTCCCGGTTTGCGCTTGTAGGGAACGTGCAGTACGAGAAGTGGAATTTCCCGGTGCTTGCCGGCGTCGCTAGAACCAACATTTCTACGTCGGTAGGATTCACGTTCTGGCCCATGGTGGGGCAAAACTAATCAGCATGGCAGGAGTGTGTAAGAGTTGAGATCCAACGTAAACGCAGTCGATCCGCAGAATGACTTGGCGCAGTTCTCGCCAACCGGAGACTTCACGCCAAAATATATTGCCGGACTGAGAAGGCTCTGGCGGGAGCGGCGTTTTCTGCTTCGAATTACGGGCATCGGCCTGCTCTGCGCCATCGCTCTGGCGCTCTTGATTCCGGTGCGGTATGAATCCACCGCGCGGCTGATGCCCCCGGATTCAGGTTCGGACGACAAGCTGGCCATGCTCGCTGCCATGGCAGACAAGGTCTCTCCCGTGGCCGGCCTTGGAAGCATGCTGGGCGCCTCAAACAATGGAGACCTCTTTGTGGGGATCCTGGGCAGCCGTACCATCCAGGACCGGTTGATTCAACGCTTCAATCTGCAGAAGGTCTACGGTATCGCACATCCCGAGGACACGCGAAAGCGCCTGGCGTCAAACTCGGAAATCGGTCGCGACCACAAGAGCGGCATCATCGTCATCACGGTCCTGGATCACGATCCCAATCGCGCGGCCGCCATGGCGAACGGATACGTGGAAGAACTGAATGTGCTCTACGCGCAAGTCGCGACTTCGGCGGCCCATCGTGAGCGCATGTTTCTGGAGGACAGACTCAAACAGGTTGGCCAGGACCTGGAAACGGCAGAACGGGATTTCAGTGAGTTTTCCAGCAAGCACGCCACGTTGAGCATCCAGGAACAGGGTAAAGCCATGGTTGGAGCCGCCGCTGCATTGCAAGGGCGCGTGATCGCGTCCGAAGCGGAACTCGAGGGGCTACGCCAGATCTATACCAACAACAATGTCCGAGTCCAGGTTGTGCAAGGTCAGATTCGCGAGTTACAGGCTCAACTGCAGAAACTCGGCGGCAAAGTTGGTGAGTCGGCCGACCAGGTCGATGCCAATGAGCTTTATCCTTCCATTCGCCAGCTTCCCGTGCTGGGAGTGACTTATGCAGATTTGTTCCGCCGCGCCAAAGTACAGGAAGCGGTATTTGAGGTTCTCACCAAACAATATGAGATGGCGAAGGTCCAGGAAGCCAAAGAGACTCCCAGCGTCAAAGTTCTGGATTCGGCTGATGTCCCTACCAAGAAATCTTTCCCGCCGCGCACTCTCGTGGTTCTGATAGGAACGCTTTTTGCCTTCATCTTTGGGGCAGTCTGGACTCTTGCCGCCGCACGTTGGGATGCGCTGGATTCTCAGTCTCCAACCAAAGGCTTCGTCCTGGAAGTCTGGGATGGTTTGAAGTCTGGCCTGGACGAGGCATCGCAGAATGGCTCGAAGTGGAACTCGGTGGCAAAGAGGATCCGCAAGACGCTGCAGAGGTCGGGAAATGGAGACGCCGAGCCGCCGCAACCTTGAGTTGGCGCAGGTGTTCTCTAACAGGTCAGTGTCGCGGGGACCCAGCAAGTGACGGAATGCCCGCTCTACGGAGTCGGGAAGAGAAAGGCAGAACAGCGGACATTTATGTGTGGAATTGTTGGAGCCCTCTCCTTTGAAGGCGCGCCGTTCGCCGTCAGCCGCGACTACATTGAGCGCATGAGGGACGCCATGATACACCGTGGCCCGGACGGGGCGGGAACCTGGGTATCCGCCGATGGCCGCGTTGGCTTCGGGCACAGACGGTTGGCAATCGTGGATCTGTCGGAAGCGGCGTCCCAGCCGATGACGAATGAGGATGGGACCTTGTGGGTCTCCTACAACGGAGAAATCTACAACCATGCCGAAATACGGAAGGAATTGGAGGAACTCGGTGGACACCGCTGGAGAACCGACCATTCCGACACCGAAGTCATCCTGCACGCCTTTGAACAATGGGGGATCGACTGCGTTCAGAGATTTCGAGGCATTTTCGCCTTTGCCCTGTGGGACGGTAAATCGCGCGAATTGTGGCTAGTCCGCGATCGCATCGGGGTAAAGCCCCTCTATTACAGCGTTCATCATCGGCGTCTGGTTTTCGCCTCCGAAATCAAAGCGCTTTTGCAAGATTCGGATCAGCTTCGCGAGGTTTCAGAAGAAGGCCTTTATCACTATCTTTCGTTTCTTACGACTCCGGCTCCTCTTACGCTGTTCGACGGAATCCGGAAGCTGCGTCCCGCCACTTGGCTCCGGGTACGCATGGACGGTTCGATCTATGAACATCAGTACTGGGACGTCTGGGATAACGTCCACCCGTTGACCGAACAGACGGATGAGGAAATCGCCGACCTCATCCGATGCGAGCTTCGGACCGCCGTGAAGCTCCGTAAGATGAGTGACGTGCCGGTCGGAGTTTTTCTTTCGGGAGGAATTGATTCGAGTACGAACGCCGTCATGTTTTCCGAGGGCGAAGCCAAGAAGATCCAGACATTTTCGATTGGCTATGACGACGATTATGCCAGCTATCCCAGCGAGTTGCCCTACGCGCGGCAGGTGGCCGCTTTGGTCGGCGCCGATCACCATGAACGTCTGTTGAGCCAGAATGATCTGGTCAGTTTCCTGCCGCGGATGGTGCAACTTCAGGATGAACCGATTGCCGATCCCGTGTGCGTGCCGGTTTACTACGTCTCTGAGCTGGCGCGCAAGAATGGGGTGGTGGTATGCCAGGTCGGCGAGGGCGCCGATGAGTTGTTCTGGGGGTACTACCGCTGGAAATTTTTTCTGCGCCTGCAGCAGCTGAACGATCTGCCCGTCCCTCGCTCGTTAAAGCGTCTGGGCATGGCCGGTTTGAGCGCGTTGGGAAAGTCCAGTTCCTACCCGTTCGAGCTTTTGCGACGCGGAGCAGAGGGACTTCCCATCTTTTGGAGCGGCGCCGAGGCTTTCACCGAGGCGGAAAAGCGCCAGCTGCTGTCCGGCCAGCTTCTAAGCCGGTACCCGGAACTCAGTTCTTGCGATGCCATTAAACCGATTTATAACCGATTTCTCCAAAACGCCTGGGAGCCATCGCATCTCCACTGGATGACGTACATGGACCTCAACCTTCGCTTACCCGAGCTCTTGTTGATGCGTGTAGACAAGATGAGCATGGGGGTGAGCCTGGAGGCGCGCGTTCCGTTCCTCGATCACAAGTTTGTCGAATTGGTGATGAGCATACCCACTGCCGTCAAGACCAGAAATGGAGTCTTGAAGTCGATTCTGAAGAAGGCGGTACGAGGCCTTGTTCCAGACGATGTGATTGACCGGCGCAAACAGGGGTTTGGTGTACCCATCTCGGAATGGTTTATGAAGCAGTTGGGTGTTCACACGAAACAGGTCCTGGCTGCCTTTTGCCGCAAAACGGACTTTTTCGATGCTCGGGCCGTGGAAGGGTACTTGCGTACGAATCAGAGCGAGAAAGCCTGGTATCTGCTGAATTTCGCCCTGTGGTGGAACGAGTATATCGAGCCCAACGCGATTGCCTCAGCTCTGGAAATGCCCTCGGAGGCGCGCCGGGATTTCGGCGTCAAGAGGGCCAAGTCTTTGGATAACGCGCCGATCTCGCACGGAGGCAACCTGCCCTCATGACGGCCGATTCCCCCAACGCCGCCACCTTTGGATTCGTGCGATCTCTTTCTCGCCACCAGAAGGCCGCCGTCGTGATCCTCGTCATGGCATTCGCGGCAACAGCGATCACCCCAACGCTCACCGTGACAATCTTGGGAGTGCTGGTTGCCCTTCCACTTTTATTCTGCGTCACCATGGAAGTGGCCGACGGTAATGCCAATCCGGTGGTGTTGTTCTGGTTGCTTTTCTTCCCGCTCGGCTATTATTTTCTATCATTCCCGCGAAAGGGGACCATCTTCACCCTTGATCGGGCCGCAGTCGCACTGATGATGGTCGCGATTTTCCTCCGTCCTCAACAGGGGAAGACGCTGGTCCCCAGCAGTCTTGGCCGCGCCGGCTGGGCGTGGGCCGGGTTTCTGGCGGCAGCGACCCTTTCCCTCGCCCAGGTAACGGAGCTGCGAGCGCCGCTACGCATTCTGGTAGAGGCGTTCTTTATGCCCGCGCTTCTGGCTTATTATGTGGTTACCCGGTTCCCCGTCACCCGGTACTTGAGGCTCTTGCACGGGCTGCTTTGTGTGGTTGGGATCTATCTCGCGGCCATCGGTCTGATGGAAGTCGTACGTGGCGAAGACTTGCTGCCTCTGGAGGGGGCCGCGGAATATCTAGCCGGTCAGCAGCGCGGACTGTCCTTGTTGCGCGTCAACGGCCCATTTTCTACAAATAATTCCTACGGCCTTGTCGGTCTCATCGCCTTCTGCTTGTTGTGGTTCTTGTACCGGGCCCGCGGTGGCGATTGGCCGTTGTGGCAGCGCTTGCTCCATGGCTTCGGGATGCTGGCTTGTTTGATAACCGCCCTGCTGCCTCTTTTTCGTTCGATCGTAATCACGATCTTTGTAATCCTACTGCTTGCCCTGGCTTGGACCAAATCGATTACGGCACGCATCGCCGGAGGATTGGCGCTGTTCTTGCTTGCCGGTTCTTTCTTCTACATCGTCACCAAGTTCCCGGATCTTTACGAAGAGAGGGTTTCCAGCCCAACCAATTTCTACGGCCGGCTGGCACAGCAGGTGCAAAATTTCAATATTTTTCTCGAACACCCTATCCTGGGCGTGGGGCTGAACGGTTTTTATCAAGCGGCCACACGCGCCTTTTCCGGGACATCCTACGAGGGCGTGGGATCAGTCGACTTTCCCCACAGCAATGTTGGGGCCGTCTTGGCAGAGACTGGACTGCTCGGCTTTGTGCCTTATTTGGCATCGCAGATTCTGCTGGTGATTGCGTTCTGGAAGTTACGTGCCGGCCGCTCTCCCCGCTGGACCGTGGCCTGGAGATTTTTTCTGATGGTTTTCCTCAGTTATTGGATCAGCGGCCTGACGCTGACCAGTGGCTACTATTCCGACTTGAATCTCTGGTATCTATTCGCTGTGTCGACCATTTACAAGTTCGCGCTGGAAGACAAAGCAGAAAGCAGCGGCAATCGGCTCCTCTTGCACGGATGAACTCCCGCTCGAACGTTTATCTTCTCTGCTGGACTGGCGATAACGCCAAGGGGCATAGCTTCGCTGCAAATAGTTACCCTGGGTGTCCGGTCGTCCCCATTGATCAGCGACAGTTTCGGGACGCGGGCTGGCGTAACCAACGTCGGACGCTGGCGGGACTCCGTGGCAAAGCTCTAATCTTCTTTTTTCGCCGCCGTCAGGACTTGAGTGTGCGGCTGTTGCTCGCCTGGTCGGGCCTAATTCATCACTGCCGGGACACGGTGTTGGCGGACGAAGAGGGATGGGCTGAAAAACATGGGCTGCAAACCTGGTGGAAGCTGGCGCCAGCCACTTGTTTTGCTCTCGTCGTCGATGCGGTTACGCTCGTGATGACCTGGCTGTATTTGCGCGGGTTCCACCCCACAGAAGGAGCCAGCCCATCTTCTGGAGCTGCGGCCGAAGGCTTGATCGCATATCTTTCTCCCTATCCGCTGGCGCGTCCCTCGGTTGGGGGCGCCAGGTCTCACATGCGCGGATTCCTGAGCGGGTTGGCGGAGCAAGGGCCCTCGTGCAGAATTTTCGCAGCCCATCCTCTGGCGGGAGATATTTTTCCAGAGACCCTGGTGCTCGCCCGTTCCAGACCGTTTCTGTTTCCTGAGGCTGCCTTGTTATCGTACAACTGGCGATTCGCAAGGTCCGTCAGGGCACACCTCAAGGGCGCACTTGTGCGGAGCCTTTATCAACGCCACGGTCGCTTTGTGCTGGCCGGCAGCCTGCTCTCGCGCCGGCTGGGTGTGCCCTTGATCTTGGAATATAACGGTTCCGAGGTTTGGCTGGCGGAAAACTGGGACCCGTCCCGCTTCTCTTGCCTTCTTGCCATGTGCGAAGAATTTTCTTTGCGTTCAGCAGAATGGATCGTGGTCGTTTCTCACGTACTACGGGACGAACTCGTTTCGCGCGGTATTCCTGGTCACAAAATACTGGTGAATCCCAATGGAGTTGATCCCAGGACATTCTCTCCAGGCTGCGGAGGCGAGTCTCTTCGCCGCCAGCTGGGAATTGCTCCCAACGATGTAGTTGCGTGCTTTGTGGGTTCGTTTAGTTACTGGCATGGAATTCCGGAATTGCAGCAAGCCATTCTCCAGTTGATGGCTCGGGCGACGGTGGACCAATCGCTGCCTCGCCTCCGCTTTCTGATGGTTGGCGACGGCCCCTTGCGTAGTGGGATGAGCGCTGCCTTGGCGCCCGGTATCGCCAGCGGTCGGGTGATCTTTACAAGTTCCATTGCTCACGATTTGGTTCCAGCCCACCTCGACGCCGCGGATATCCTGCTGTCTCCGCACGGTCCTATGAAGGATGGTGGCCGATTCTTCGGATCGCCCACGAAATTGTTCGAATACATGGCGATGGGGAAATCAATTGTCGCCAGCAA
>JBAVAV010000543.1:0-2417 GCA_049585895.1 Candidatus Sulfotelmatobacter sp.
CCGCTAAGGGTGGGGTGTACGGAGGATCAGGCGGTGCGCTGGCGGGCGGGCTTTCCGGAGGTCTTACTGGAGCGCGAATCGGAGGAGCGGCCGGAGCGGCGACTGGAATCGCCTGGGCTCTGCTGAAGCGCGGCAGCGATGTGAAACTCGATGTGGGCACATCGATCGAAATGGAAATCCAGCGGCCCATCAGCGTGGATGCGAGCCGGATTCAGATGGCGAAGGCCACTCCTTAGCTCATGTCTTCAAGTCTGGGGCGATACGACTAAACTTCCCTTATGTACAGGGCGTCGGCACTTGCTGGAATCGTTCATCAACTTTGTCCGCGCTGTCGCACAGGGAAAATCTTCCGCAAATCGCTTTTCTTATTTCCTAAAATGCATCAGCATTGCCCCGCGTGCGATTTGAAGTTTGAGCGTGAGCAAGGCTACTTTCTTGGCGCAATGTATATCGGTTACGGCCTGGCCGTCGTGACCATCGCCATCCTCGCGGTCGCGCTTTGGTTGTTTCTTCGGTGGCGCATCGACAAAGCTGTGATCTGGGCGACCCTGCTTTTCTTGCCGACCGCGCCGTTTTCTCACCGTGGTGGCACGGGTGCTGTGGATCTATCTCGATCAGTCGGTCGACCCGGACAAGACCGGCGCGTGATCCCCCGAGTCCTTCTCCCTGAGGACAAAAGGCATTACGCATGTTGTTCTGCGTCGCCGCTTCTTGCCTTCATCACTTCAAATTGAATAGCGCGTTCACGTGAGCCGTTAGAGTCACGTTCTGTGGGGTGAATTCCTCGGTGGGAGCGGGCGGAGCGGCGTTGGCCATGGCCGACATGGCGCGGGCCATTCGCGGCATAACAGGGCGAGGATTCTCAAAGGTATCCACCGAGGCATAGGAGAGTTCGCCGACCGTGCGTCCGCTGGCCCGGGCAACCGCATCGGCGGAGTTGCGGGCGCGGCGGTAGGCGTCTTCAACGGCCTTGTTCTTGGCGTCGTCCATATTCTCAAGAGTGTAGTTCAGAGTCTGACCCTCGCTGACGTTGGCGTCGGCGAGTCGCTGCGTGATGGGGCCGATCTTGGAAAAGTCTTTCAGCTTTAGCGTGACGTCGGTAGTAACGCGGTATCCAATGAGCCTTTGCCGGGAAGTCTTCCAGTCATACATCGGTTGAACCGAGAAGAAGCCGATGTTGGCGGCCTTCGGCTCGATTCCATTGTCGCGCAGCACTTTGCGAACTTGCTCGGCTTCTTTGGAGGCATGCTCGAAGGCACCCGCGGCAGTGTCGCCTTGCACGGAGATATTGAATTGGATGACAGCCGTATCGGGTGCGGTCTCAAACTTGCCGTCAGCGCCCACGTAGACAGAGTTGGGCAGCGCAGTTAGGGCCGGATGCTCCTGAGCGAAGGCGGCGGCGGTAAGAATCAAGAGCGAGAGAAGAACGGTTGCAGATTTCATATCACACCTCGGACGGAATTATCAGGTCTGGCGGCACGATTCCAAAGTTAAAAAGAGCAAATGGCGGAGAACGAGATTCGCTGAGGACCCACGGCACAATGTGATCACCGCGTTCGCTCCACATCAGGAGAACGCGGCAGGAGGCACTTCTTGCAGAGCTTTCCCGCGGGACGGTTTCCCAAACCAGAGTTTAAGACGAGCCCTTCGCCGAATAAGTGAAGGGATAGTTCTGAGCGTTGATCTCGCGCCGCAGATCTTCAAAGACTTCGTCGGGCATCTTTTGAAAGACCTCGACGACTTCGGGGTCGAACTGGCGGCCGGACCACTCTTGAATTTCCTTGCGGGCTGCGGGAAGGGAGCGGGCTGGGCGGTAGGGGCGATCGGAAATGATGGCGTCGAGCGTGTCGGCAACCGAGAAGATGCGCGCTCCCAGCGGAATCTCGTGGCCCTTCAGGCCGCGGGGATAGCCGGTGCCGTCAAATTTTTCCTGATGGGAATAGACGATGTCGCAGGCTTCGGCCAGAAAAGAAATCTTCTTGAGCATCTGATAGCCGCGATAACAGTGCTCGCGCATGATTCCGGTTTCATCGGCGTCGAGCTTTCCCGGCTTTCTGAGGATCGCATCCGGGATAGCCATTTTGCCGATATCGTGCAAGAAGGCGCCGCGTGCGATTACCGGAATTTGCTCACGCGGTACTCCCATGGCGCGCGCGATAGCAATCGTGAAGGCGGTAACCCGCTTGGAGTGGCCTTCGGTTTCGGCATCTTTGAGGTCGAGCGCATCGCCCAGGGCCTGCAGGGTGATGTCATAAGACCGCTCTAATTCGCCCATAGCGTCCTGCAATTGGTCGGTACGGGCCTCGACCAGAGACTCCAGATTGGTTTGGTAAGTGCGATTCTCCAGTTTGAGGCGGCGATTCTCCAGCGCGCGGCACACCGTATTCATTAACTGCTCGCGCTCGAAGGGCTTAAGC
>JBAVAV010000544.1:0-4588 GCA_049585895.1 Candidatus Sulfotelmatobacter sp.
GTCGCGGAAGATGCGATTCTCCAGTTCACCCTGATATTCGCGGACAATGAAGAAGCGGAGTTCGACCGTTGTATGATTCGGGTAAACGTGCTGCAGGCGTGCGACCTCGTCGCCAATCCGGGCTTGAATCCCCAGTTCTTCTTCCAGTTCGCGCCGCAGGGCAGCGCGGGGCTGCTCGCCTTCTTCAATCTTCCCGCCGGGAAATTCCCACTTAAGCGGCATAGTCTGATGGCGAGTACGCTGGCACACTAGCAGCTTTCCGTCTTTTTGAATAAGCGCTGCGACGACACGTTTCATGATTAGGGGTCAGCAGTTGCCGGGACGGCCATTGAAGAATGGATTTCGATCCTACGCGCGCGGCCGGTTTTTGTCGCTCCGCATTGTTCCTTGCTCCCTTTTATGGAACCGACTTCGCCAATTTCGCGCCCACTACGGCCGCACAGTACTGGACGAGTTCCTGATCTTCAGCGGCAAAAGCAGCGGGAAAGTGGCTGTCAATATCTAGCTCGCCTACCACTCTCCCTTTCACAAAGATCGGAACGACGATTTCGGATTTGGTCTCGAGCGAGCAAGCAAGGTAGCGAGGGTCTTTACTCACGTCATCCACCACAATGGTCCGGCCACTGGAAACCGCAGCGCCACAGATCCCCTGATTGAGAGGAATGCGAGTATGGGGAGTCATCGCTCCCACAAAAGCATCCAGGCAGAGCATGGGCGGTTGAGCGCCGGGCTCGAGCATGTAAAAGCCAACCCAGTTGTACTTGAGCATGCGTTGGTGCAGAAGCTTGCATACGCCTTGCATCAGATCTGCGGCCTTGGGCGATGCCTGAGCCAATTCGGTCACTTCATTGCGAACCTCTTCAATTCTGCTGGCAACCGGCATGAGCAAATCTTAACGCAGACCCGCGCTTTCTAGGTTGTGGAAGAAGGAACACCGGTAATTTGGCGGATTCCCTTGCAGCGCGGGAAAAGCTCGGGATGAACGGCGAAAGCCAGCGCCTCCAGGCCGTAGAGTAGCGTGGGTGCAGGGGTGTTGAGGTATTCGTCGCGGATGCAGAAAACCCGGCCGGAGCGGGCTGCAGGCGTTCCCTGCCATTCTCGGTCAGCAATAATTTTCTCCAGCGGAACGCGGTCGCCGGCGCCGCACCATGCGGCAATCAGAATCTCCGGAGCGAGCCGAACCCCTTCTGCGCATGTAATTTGCTGCCCCGGCTCACCTACGAATTCTCCGCCTGCGGCTTCCACCAATTCCGCCACCCAGCGCTGGGACGCAATCAGCGGCTTGCCCCACTCTTCGCAAAACACGCGCGGACGAAACTTCCCTGCCGTCAGCGCTCGAACTTCTTCGATGCGCCGCTGCATGGCGTCAATCACTTCCTCGCCGCGATCGTTTGCGGAAACGGTGCCGGAGATACTGGCAATGTCCGTGTAGATATCCGCCAACATTCTAGGGGCGAGGCCGAGGAAGCGCGCGCCCGATTTCAGAATCTCGCCGACGGCCTTCTGTTGATAAGGGACGGCGGCGATCACGAGGTCAGGGTGAACCGCCGTGATTTCTTCGGTGTTGGCCGTCCAGGAATCGGCCAGGATCACGCGCGATTTGGTGGAGAGTTCTGGAACCACCTCAGCGCAATACCTGGTGCAGGCGACCACGCGGTCAAGCTCGCCGATCGCGGCAAGAATGACGGTGGCGCTGGGTTGCAAACAGGCAATGCGACGCGGCGTGTGGTCGGAAGTCATCAGGCAGTGTCAGCCACGATTGATCTGATTCAGGGCTGCGGCGAGCGCGTCTACTGCCAACTGGGCGGCGTGGGTTGAAGCCTGAGGCAGACCGCCGACAGCGGCAATCACACTTTCACGCACCAGGTTCCGGGCTTCCGCGATCGTTTTGTCTGCGACCAATTCAGTCAGGGCCGACGCGCAGGCCAGGGATGCAACGCATCCCTTGGCTTTGAATCGCACCGCCGTAATCCGCCCTTCGCTGACTTTCAGAGTCAGCCGCAGCACATCTCCGCAGACGGGGTTTTCAATCTGCGCCATGGCATCTGCGTCAGAAACTTCACCGCTGTTGCGCGGATTCTGAAAATGATCGAGCACCTGAGCGGAATACATGCCTTCAAATTGTACCTTCGTGAACCCAGAAACCTCAGACACGACGGCGAGTGCCGACCGGGAAATATATGGGCCAGCCGCGCGACCGGGCTACGGCTTCGAGGTCGGGATTCGGGTTAACGGCAAAGGCTCGGGTCGCCATATTCAGCATTTCCGTATCCCAGCGGGAGTTTCCAAAGGCGGCATCGATCCCTTTCTTGATGCATTCGCGCAAGGCCTTTGGTTTACCCGGCCCGGAAGGCACGCGGACGAGCCGGTTGGTGACAATGCCCTCTTCGAGTTCCGCCTTTGCGGCCAGTATATGGTTCTCCGGGATTCCAAAATATTTCATTCCGGCGCGGATCACCCATTCGTTGGACGACGAGACGGCCCACACTTCGGAGCCGTTCTCTTGCAGGCGCTGCACCAGTTCACGCATCTCCGGGAATATCTGGGGGGCGAAAAACTCGTCGAAGAATCGCACGGCGGCTCGCAGGGTGAGCAGCTCCGAAACGCCCTCATGCATGGTCACCATCTCGCCGCACATCTTGTCTTCGCTGACCTTGCCGGCTTTGTAGGCGGCATAACGGGAGCGCATCGACTGGCCAAGGGCATCTCCGATAATTTCGCCTTGCTTTATTTCCCAGTCGAAGAAACGCTCGCCGGCGTCACCCGCCCATAGAGTGCCGTCGCAGTCGAAGGCGGCGACGCGCGGTTGAAGCCGCAGCACTGAGTCGAGAAACTCTTTGGTGGTGGGTGGCTGAGCTTGTGCCTCCGCAGCTCCCATGGAAAGACGATAACGTGCCCAGGAAGAAAAGCGCAATTCCGCCGCGTGAAATCAGGAGGGATGCGCGAGCAGCGCCGCGTAATCGTCTGGCGTGTTGACGTTGAGCACGATGGAGGGGTCGTCCACCGCCACGTACTGGATATGTGCCTGCTGCCGATGTTCAACATCACGGGCAGTCGTTGTAGGCGGGGCCAGGAGAAAGACCTCGATCATCTCGCGTCCCACAAGGAAAGGATGTCCGTGCTTGCCGGAGAACTCGGGGACCACAGCCCACGTGTTCTTTCCCGCAGCTTCGAAGGCATCGCGCAGCGTGGCAATCGTGGCCGCGCGTGCCGGAGGACGATCCACCAACGTCACAAGAGCCGCGTCTCGGCCCCGGTTGAGCACTTCGCGCAGCCCCACTTGCAAGGAACTGAATTGGCCGCGGTCTGGATCTGGATTCACCACGATCGATGCGCCCCGAGCATACACCACAGGCGCGAGCACCGGCTCATTCTTGCCCGCCACCACCAGAACGAAGTCTGAAACCTGCGAAAGGGAGCGAATCGCAGCAGAGAGGAAACTCTCTGCCGACTGCGTGTCCCCCATTGCTTGCGGAGGCCACGGCAGCAAAGCCTTGTCCGCCCCCATGCGAGACGATTCCCCTGCGGCGAGAATCACTCCGGCGAAGCTGGCGGCGTGGGTCATATCAAAATCCAGCAAACGGGAATCAAGGACGCGGCTCTGCCATCGCTTCGGCAGCAACATCTAAATCCTTGTGCAATGCATCCCCACGCTTAAACCAGCTCATGTGCGGAACAGCCGAAGCGGCATGGCGCCGGATGGCAATCAGTTCGGCGGTAATGGCTACGGCGATCTCTTCGGGCGTGATGGCGCCGATGTCGAGTCCGATGGGCGCGTGAACCCGGCCGAACAAGTGCGCGGGCACTCCTTCCTTCTGCAGCGTCTCAAAGATCTTGATGACCTTGCGGCGGGAGCCAATCATGCCGATGTAGCGAGCACGGGTCTGCACCGCCCAGCGGAGAATGCGCATGTCGTCACGATGGCCGCGGGTGACGATCACGATGTAGGACGCCTCATTGGGATCGAGCCTCGCCATGGCCTGGTCGAACTCCAGCGCATGAACTTCGTGGGCGCCGGGAAAGCGTTCCTTGGTGGCGTACGAGGAGCGGTCATCGCTGACAATCACGTCGAAGCCGGCATTGGCCGCAACCGGGCAAAGGTTGATCGCAACGTGACCTGCGCCAAATACATAAAGTAAAGCTGGAGGTAATACCGGCTCTACAAATACCTCCAGCGTGCCGCCGCAGACCAATCCTGTATCGTATTTGGGATCCTGATTGAGGTCGAAAGTCAGGGTTCGGGGTTTTTCCGATTCCATAACCTCCCGCGCTGCCTGCCAGACGTCAGCTTCGACGCAGCCACCTCCGATTGTGCCTACGATAGAACCGTCGTCGCGGACCAGCATCTTGGCCGTCCGGAAAGACGGAATCGACCCTCGCACATTCACGATGGTAGCTACGGCGCCCCGCCGGCCTTCGCGGCGCAGTTGCACGATTTGCTCGTAGATATCCATGAGAACGGAAATGCCCGCAGGTTGGATTATCCGGCGGTCAACAAGAAGGAGTCAAACGCAACGAGTGCCGGGTAGCTTCAGTTTGGCGATAGAACAGGAAACCAATGCACCACGAAGGACACGAAGTATCACGA
>JBAVAV010000545.1:0-2635 GCA_049585895.1 Candidatus Sulfotelmatobacter sp.
GTCCGGGACGATACCCCTGTATCCTTTTCCGGCGCGGTATACTCAAATGCTTCGGAGATCATCTGATAAATATCATGAGGCTTTCCTCGCGTTTTTGGGTTCTGACTCTGCCGCTCTTGCTTTTTCCGGCTACAGGCTGTCTGTTTCGCACACGGCCGGTGGAGGACCGATACTCCAAGGCGCCCTTGCAGGAATCGTCCCAGCAAGGCTTGATTGACAGCATCGACAAGCAAGCCGAGACCATCCATTCACTACAGGCGACGGTAGATATTGACACATCGGTAGGCGGGGCCAAGAAGGGCCACGTCACCGACTACAAGGAAATTCGTGGCTACGTGCTTGCCCGCAAGCCGGCCATGTTGCACATGATTGGCTTGTTGCCCATCGTGCGTACCACGGCGTTCGACATTGTGAGCGACGGACAGGAATTCAAACTGTGGATTCCCCCCAAGAACCGGTTTGTGGTGGGACGCAACGATGTGAACACGCCGGGCACGGACCAGCCGATGGAGAACATCCGCCCGCAAGATATTTACCAGGCGCTTCTTATTCCGGCCATTGATCCGGTAACAGAACTGGCGGTGATGGAGAGAAGCTACGAGATTCTGCATGACTCCAAGGGACATCCCATTCTGCAGGACGACTACGAGTTGGTGGTGATTCGCAGGAAGGGTAATAAGAATGCCGTGCTTTCCCGCAAGATCGTTTTCGGCCGGACCGACCTGCGACCGCACCGGCAGTACATTTACGACGAGCAAGGAATCCTGGAGACGGATGCACGATACGCGGAATACAAGGATTACGATGGCGTGAGCTACCCGTCGCGCATCGAGATATTCCGGCCGCAGGAAGAGTATGACATCAAGATGAACGCGTTGAAGCTCGAGATCAACAAGCCACTAAAGGACGAACAATTTACGCTGGAGCAGCCGCCGGGAGCCGAGGTGATCCATCTCGACCGGCCGCAGTCGAGTGCGGCTCCTACGCCGCCGGCAGACGCGACTATTAAGCGGCAGTAGCACCGGGTATCGAGCATTTGGCAATTGGCAATTGGCACTTAGCACTTGGCACTTAGCCTCAGCTCAGTGCGTTGCTAGGGCTAATGCCAACTGCTAATTGCTAAATGCTGGTTCTCTCATGATGAACAAAATGGTCGTCGCCAACCTGGTGCACCGGCCCATGCGGTCGCTGTTCAGCATGAGCGCGATCGCGCTCGAAGTCACGTTGATTGTGCGGGTGGTGGCTCTTTTCTACGGCATCTTGAACGGGTCGAAGGAAAGCCAGGTTGGCGTGGGCGCGGATTTAATGGTCATGCCGCCCGGATCTTCCGCGCTGGTGGGTATGTCAGGCGCACCGATCTCAGTGAAGGTGGGAGATATTCTGCGCAAAGTGCCGCACGTTACGGTAGCGGCCCCGGTGATCTGGTGGTTTACGCAAAAACCGGTGGAGATTATTTACGGTATCGACCTGGCGAGCTATGACGCCCTGGCCCCGGCGTTTCGCTATCTTTCCGGCGGACCTTTTCAAGGGCCCTTTGACGTGATTATCGACGACTACTTCGCGGGCATGAACCGAAAAAAAGTGGAAGATTCGATTGAAATCCTCAACCACCAGTTCCGTATCTGCGGCGTCGTCCCGCATGGAAAAGGCGGACGCAAGTTTTTGCCGCTGACCACGATGCAGGATTTACTCGGCGCCGAGGGCCGGACGTCCGCTTTTTACGTCAAGCTGGACGATCCTAAGAATGCCGACCAGGTCGAGAAAGACATCCAACAAGTGCCTGGTATGGAGAACTACGCGGTGCGCTCCATGCAGGAATACCTGTCGATGATGACGCCGGATAATCTTCCCGGCTTTCAGACAGCTATCCGAATTGTGATCGGAGTAGCGGTCGTGGTCGGTTTCCTGGTGATTTTTCAGGCGATGTATACGGCTGTGATGGAGCGGACGCGGGAGATCGGCATTCTGAAGTCGCTGGGCGCGTCGAAGTTGTACATCGTCAACGTGGTGCTGCGGGAAACGGCGGTGCTGGCGGTTGTCGGGATTATTGCAGGAGTCGTCATCAGCCTGGCGGCGCGCCGGGTAATAATGTTCGAGAGGCCCGTCTTGCGGCTTTTCTGGAGCAACCAGTGGGTCTTACGGGCAACGGTGATCGCCATGGTGGGCGCGCTGGCGGGAGCTTTGTATCCGGCTTACAAGGCGGCGCAGAAGGATCCGATTGACGCGCTGGCGTACGAGTGAACCGTTAGCACTTGGCATTTAGCATTTGGCAATTAGCATTTGGCATTTAGCCGCCTGGCTTGGTGCCCGCCATGCCTGAGTACTCCGCTTTTAAGAGGTGCGGGTGGTGGCTCAATTTGAGCTTGTCGGCCTATTGTTAGTGATCATCCTGAGTGTAGCCGCTTTCGGCGGAACGAAGGATCTCCCACTGGCCTTATCTAGGGGGAGATCCCTCCCGCGGCTGAAGTACGCCGCGGTTCGGGATGACGCCTCCGGAGAATGGATTCAAACTGGCCACTACCCAAGTGCGGGTAGTGGGTCAATTTCACGACAGAAGAGAAAAACCAGAACCACGAAGGACACGAAGTATCACGAAGGTTCTTAGTTTCAATGGCTTCCTTCGTGTGACTTCGTG
>JBAVAV010000546.1:0-2184 GCA_049585895.1 Candidatus Sulfotelmatobacter sp.
ATCTTGTGATGGATCAGTTCCCCGACACGTATTGGCATACGTCGGTCTTCCGAATTTACTTTTTACCGGCCTTCACCTTCGCCCACCTTGCCCGCTGGGCGGCTGCAATCTTTCTACGACCTGCCGCCGATATGATGCGCTTAGGTTTCGCCGCCCCTTTTCGAGTGTTCGAACCTCTTTTTGCCCATCGCGCTTTCTGCGCGAGGCTGATCTTCCTTCGAGCAGCAGCCGATAAAGTACGCCGCTTCCGCACTAGGGTCCTACCCGTCAGACTTCCGAGAGCGGCCAATGCCGCACCCAGACGTTTTACTTCTCCTTCGGCTCTAGCATGTTCCTTCTTCAACTGACGGACTACTCCAGACAGACTTGCCATGAAATTCCCCCCTCGGGTGGGATTGTATCAGGACACCGGCCGGCTAAAGAACTTCCCCAATAAACATAGGGATTGCCAGTCTCCTTCACTTAGTCTCTCCTTTTAGAAGAAACTGCTTTCTTAAGGGTTCATCGCCTCTATCTCCCAAATGCTGTGAAAACCTGTTGGCAAGATGACTCGACCCTAAAAACAGCGTGTGCTTACCGTATTTATTTCTCATCGCGTCCACTCCCGTGAAAAGTTTCTTGAGCTGGAACGTTTTGAGCGCGGCCCCAAATAAGTCCAGTTGAGCGACGGAATCATCACCCAGATCGAATAAGACTATTCCCGTAGACCGATAGAGGGTGTTCGGTTTGAATGTTTGCTCAAAGCCAGGCCGGATACTTTGTGACCCATGCCTCATTTCGTCGCGCAAAATCGAGCGCGGTGCGCATGCCGCATTTTTGGAGGTAGGCCGACGTCTGCGGACCTATGCCCCATACTTTTTCCACGGGTAGATCCTTGAGGTATAGGTGTATATCCCGCGCCTGGATGGCTGTCAGACCCGATGGCTTTTTCTATTTTGACGCAAGCTTCGCAATAAACCTTGTTGGGCGCAAGTCCGACGGAAAACGTGAAGCCGAGATCTCGTGATGCGGCTTTGTCAGGTACCGCCGCACAATAGAAAAGAAACGCTTGGAAAAGTCCCCCATTGATTTCCGTGCTTCAATGCTTCGCGGTCTGCTCGATCTTGGATAAGAGTGCCTGTATTTCTGAAAGTGCGGCGGCGTCTCCCTTTGCCAGATCAGCTGTGATCTGATCGCGGGTTGCCAAAGTGTCACGAAGCAAGTTGCGTAGTGCGGGGTCTCCCGTGCTGCTCACAATTCGCTGAGCTTGATCGAAGAACTCTTTCGAGTCCTCCCCGGCCTTTCCGTAGTTCTTTTGCACGGCCTCCAGGAACATTGCTGTCGCTGTGTCGCGAAGCTGCGATAATTGTTCGCCGGCCTGACAGGAGCCCAGTTGTTTTGTCAATGTAGACAATTCCTGCTGTGCCTGCCGCAGTCTGGCATATTGCAGGATGAATCCAGCAAGAAATCCAACCATCAACAGCACAAACCAAAGGACGAGTTTACGTTGCATTGATCTTCTCTCCGCACCCTTCAATCTCAGCCACGCCACTTTGTGCGATTAGGTTTATCCCGGACTGCTTCTTATGCTTTTCGCTTTCGGCTCTGTGAGCGCTCTTCATTATTACCGAATCGGTTCAAAAGCACAGGAATGCCGGTGATAAGGCCTTCATAATCCGTGAGGCGGTCACCGATGATGACCACACCGTTGGAGGTAATTTCATATTCGCGGATATCCTTGCTATGGTTGCCACCGCGCATCTGGATAACGACCATGATCTTGCGGAGCTGGCCGTCGATGCATACGTACCGAAGCCGGATAATGTCATCGGTGAGAAATGAAATCGAGTAGGTACTGAATGGGAATTCTGTAAAAGACTCGTTCACCTCAACCGTGCTTAGAATCGTCACCCCGGCTCCGGTCAAAGCGGTTATCATCCGGTATAGCGATTCGCGAAAGTCCGCGCGGAAGCGGGGTGCCAGCGCCATCAGGTTTGGCGCCAATCTTCTGGACCGCGTCGAGAATCTCATGCATGGTTTCGTCCACCGAGAGGTCCAGCGGACGGAGTGGCTTTCGCCTGGGCGCATAACAAGTGCGGAGTAGAAAGACTGTTGCAGGGCCTCGGAACTTGCATGCCTCGGCATACGATGCCCGCTCTGCGTCGGCTGGTTTTCCCATGCCGTGTTCCCTCTCCACTCCTTTGT